>LBOT01000029.1:3951-5284 GCA_000989675.1 candidate division WS6 bacterium GW2011_GWE2_33_157 | reverse complement strand
GACCTTTAATTTGATCTATAATTTTTCTTGAAAATTCCATAACCATATCCTTATTCTCATCCTTGTAAATAGGGATAATCACCACTTTTATAGGTGCAATTACAGGAGGAAGAACTAATCCTAAATCATCGCTATGAGACATAATTACAGCCCCCATCATTCTAGTGCTCACTCCCCAGCTTGTTTGCCAAGGACTTTTAACCTGACCATCTGTATCTGTAAATGAAATTCCAAAAACTTTTGCAAAATTTTGACCTAAGTCATGTGAAGTACCAAATTGTAATGCTTTACCATCCTGCATAAGAGCTTCAACACCATATGTATCTATAGCACCAGCAAATTTCTCTGATTCTGACTTCTTACCACCGTATGTTTCAAGGGCTAAAATCTCTCTAGCAAAGTCTCTATACATATCTAGTGCCTCAAATACCTGCTTTGTAGACTCTTCATGGGTAGTATGAACTGTATGACCCTCTTGCCACAAGAACTCTGTAGTTCGGAGAAATGGTCTAGTTCTTTTTTCCCATCTGACAATATTAGCCCATTGATTAATCTTAAGTGGCAAATCTCTCCAAGATGTTACCCATCTTGAGAATGTATCATACATAATGGTTTCTGAGGTTGGTCTTACAATTAATTCCTCTTCTAATTTAGCCTTGGGGTCTACTTCAACACCCTTACCATCCGCTGTTTCTTTTAATCTATAGTGGGTCACAATTGCACACTCTTTAGCAAAACCTTTTACATGACTAGCTTCTTTTGAGAAGAAAGATTGAGGTATAAAGAGGGGAAAATAGGCATTCTTGGCACCTAATTCCTTTATCCTTCTATCTAACTCGTTTCTAATATTCTCCCATATCGCATAACCATATGGCTTTATAACCATGCACCCTCTAACAGCAGAATTCTCTGCTAAATCTGCCCTATCTATAACGTCTAAGTACCATTGAGAGTAATCTTCACTTCTAGGTGTTATTCCTTTGTTTGCCATAATGCTTTATTCTACACTACTTTTATACTAATACACAATTCTAGGATCGAAACCCCAATGTTGAGCAGCCTTAGCTAAGGCTGACTCCGGATTATCTATAATCCATGCCTTAATATCACCCTTTGCCATTGCAAGGTCTCTAGCCTGAACAACAGCCTCTACACCAGCCTCTATGCCCCATGGATGACCTAAAACACCTCCACCTGCCTGTATAATTAGGTTCTCACCTAATTGTGTTATAGAGTCCCCTATTGTTCCTGCATGTAAACCACCAGAAGCTACATGCCATACTCCTTTCATACCATACCAATTTTGACCTAATGTCATATCTGTTGCTGGTGT
>LBOT01000029.1:0-3946 GCA_000989675.1 candidate division WS6 bacterium GW2011_GWE2_33_157 | reverse complement strand
GGTGCACCACCATGTAAAGAATCTACACCTAAAAGCCTCATAATTTTAGCAATAACTACCATAGACATAGAGAAATCAACAATCTTTCCTCCATCATGTACACCAGGGCCAGATTCCCTATCAAGCAATCCATGCATTGCCCTATGAGCATGTATAGCGAGTCCAGGATTATGTTTTCTAACAGTTTGAACAGCAGTAAAACCAGTAGTAACAGCATCCATCATTAACCATCTACCACCATTTTCCTTAATCATATCTGCTCTCTCAAGCATAATATCTAAATCAGAATGAGTTATATTACAAAGATAGAATTTCTTTCTACCACTCTTTTGCTCTATTTCTCTTTGTACAGCATGTACTTTCTTACACCTATCCTCAAAAGTATTAAAGTACAAACTAGTTAGATTTTCATCATCCTTTATCCCTTGAAATTCACCCTTAGCAGCAGTAAACAACACCTTTGCTAACTGGGCTTGTTCAAGTGCAGTCCTACCTACTTTTGGCTTAGGTACAGTACAAAGCATTGGACCCCAAACTGTTTACAATATTTTTAGGAAATTTAATATCAATTAACCTAAAAGCCTTTAACATCTTCATACTATCAATATTTCCAGCAACACCAGCTAAAAGACCAGCCATATTACCCTCCTCAAACAAATCACTCCTATACGCTATCTTAAAGGTCTTTTTTTCTGGATTTAAATCATAGGCAACAGCCTTCATTTTCTCCGCCATCTTTATACCAGAATCCTTACCAGCATATACTTTTGTCCATGTACCAGTAGAACTTTCTGCAGCACAGCTAGCAGCCGCATCTCTAAACTTCTCATCTGGAATACCATCAGCCAATTCAATATCAAGATACGTGATAAGGTAATCCCTACCATCCATAGGTGGTTCCCATCCCTTTGGAGCAATATAGTTTAATTGTACAGCCATGAGCAGATTTTAATATCTTAATTCTGTATAATTGTACGGTATGATAAACGAATTTGCAAAGACACATAACTTAAAGAAATATCAAGTTGATCAATTCAATATTGGGTATTACAAGACTCTAATATCCTCATTTGATGAGCTTTCTACATGGTCTAAACAGTTGAGAGAAGATTTAAAAAAAGAACTTCTCTTCTCAAAACTAACAGTAGAAAAAACAGAAACATCAAACGATGGTTCTACTACAAAGGTACTTTTTAAAACTGGTAAAAACAACTATATAGAGAGTGTTTTAATGAGAGATAAAAGTAGAAATACCGTATGTGTAAGCTGTATGAGTGGATGTCCTGTAGGATGTATATTCTGCGCAACAGGACAAATGGGATTAAACGAGATATTAGATGAACAGGAAATTTTAGATCAAATACTCTACTTCGCCAGAGAGTTAAAGAAAGAAAATTCGTCAATCACAAATATTGTGTACATGGGTATGGGAGAGCCTATGCTCAACTTAGAGAATGTTGCACAGTCAATTGAAGCCATTACTGATACCGATAAATTGGCATTTAGCAAAAGGCGTGTAACATTGTCTACTTCAGGTTATGTTCAAAATTTAAGGGCCTTTTTAGGTAAAAATCTTGGTGTAAAAGTTGCAATTAGTTTACACGCACCAAATCAAAAATTAAGGGATATCTTAATGCCTAATGTATCTAAAAACAACACTTTAATAGACCTTTTTGAAGTATTAGATGGATATGTAAAAGATACGAACAAGAGGATTACATATGAGTATGTATTAATAAAAGGAGTAAATGATTCAATCAGTGATGCAAAAGAGTTGGTGGAATTACTGAAAGGTAGGTTAGCATTAGTAAATTTGATAAATTATAACGAAAATGGATGCTTTGAATTTAAGAAATCAGATAATACACTACTCTTTCAAGATATTCTACTTAAAAATGGTATTAACTGTACAATAAGAAAGTCATACGGAGGAGACATAAAAGGAGCGTGCGGACAGTTATCAGTAAACTACATACAGTGCTAATACCTACGAGAAACCGTTAATAGAAAAAAAAGACCCCCTAATTCTTAGGGGGTCTACACCTAGATAATACTTCTATTATCTACTACCACTTCCATATCTCATACCATGGCCATTGCCCATTCTCTGTCCTTGACCCAAGCCTAAGTCCTCCCTTATTGCGTTAGCTTCTTCTGTTTTACCTTCCAATGCTAACTCATGAGCTTCTACAAAAGAGTTGAAATCTTCTTGAGAATCAATCTTGTCTAGAACTCCAGGATTCCTACCACCTTCAGTCATAAGAGCGACCCATGCATCGTAGTCCTTAGATTCGAAAATCTCCTCCATTTGAGCTTCTCTCTCCTCTGTATGGTTAGGGCCTACTTGGGTGTAATCCCCTCTATATGCATCAGCTTCTTTAGTAGTAAAAGCAATTACTCCTAAGAGTGCTACTGCTAATGTTCCTAATACTATCAATTTGTTTTTCATGTCTCTAGTATTAACAAATTAAATATGTGTAGAGAACAGTAGATATATATCTCTACAAATATATCTACAAAGAGAATAAATTACCTCTCTATTAAGTATTACGAAATTAGAACTGTTTTTCTTGCATAATTCTTCCTCTTCCCTCCCATGGAAGTATCTCTAAAGCTTCAAAAGTACCTTCATCTAATACATTTCCAATGATTTTAATTTTCTCTCCCTCTATTAAACCAACTGCTCTCCTTATCCTTGCATCAGAAGTTATTACTACCCATTTATTTCCCTCTAAATCCGTTATCTCAATACTACCCCCCTCTATCGAAACAATACTTCCAGCAAGATACCCTCCACTGGGATTGTTCCATATCTTATATCTTGGATCAATACTCTGACTGTAAGAAGAGATACCCTCAGAAAATACAGTATTGAGCCTCTCTGATACTCCAGCAGCATTTAATATACCACCAATTAGAAGTATAGCTATGATATTTATAAAAAAGATCTTAGAGAAAGAGAGAGAATATCCTCTTTCTGTATATCTAAAATTAAGGTATGAAACAATTAAAAAGGCTAGTGTTAAAACCACCCATACCGTAGGTATAGCTAGGACTAACACTTGCATAAAGTCATTTACAGAAAGGATTAAGTTCAATATATCACTTGATTCAAACAAATATATTGATATTGCAAATCCAAGGGAACCAAAGAGTATATTTAAACCAAAAAGAGTCCAAAGAAAAGAATTTTTTAATACAAAAGACCACTTACCAATTGGTTTAATATTCTCTTCTTCTATCTTTTTCAATATCTTATTAGATATTTTTCCCATAATTTTGTACTAATATCTTAAATTTCTCTTTCCCTCTATTAATTAATGATGCTACAGTACCACTAGATATATGTAATACATCAGATATCTCATTATATCCCATCTCTTCAAAATATCGCAGTACTAGTACTTCCCTATACTTTGTTTCAAGCTTAGAAAGAATATCTCGAACCTCCCTACCCTTTAAATCTTTTAAAAAATCTCTTTCAATATCTTCATCTGAGGCTATTTTATCAAATATCTCTGCTTTTTCAGTATTTGTTACTGTAATCTTTTTCTTTCTTAGGAAAGAAATAGCTTCATTGTGAGCTATTCTGTATATCCAGCTTGAGAAAGAGTATCCTTTATCATACCCCTTTATATTCCTATACGCTTTAATAAAGACCTCTTGCAAGATATCTTCCGCATCCTCTTTTGAAATATACAAAACTCTCTGAATATACCTTAAAAGCTTACTCTCATACCTCTCTATTATATACTTGTATGCATTTACATCGCTTAGTACCATCTCTACTATCTGAGAATCAGGTATAGAATCAATATCTTTGATTGTTTTTTTCTTTTTGATAGCCATTTTTATTACATATATACAATATCGGGGTGACTCGACTTGAACGAGCGACCTCTACGTCCCGAACGTAGCGTTCTAGCCATCTGAACTACACCCCGTT
>LBOT01000028.1 GCA_000989675.1 candidate division WS6 bacterium GW2011_GWE2_33_157 | reverse complement strand
AATTCAGTTGCAAACGTTGAGGGTGTGGGCGAAGTGTGCGTATAGTGATTTGTGGATGTTTCTTATGGGGTTGACATATTATCATCAAAGGGGCTATAATATGTTGTTCATTTAATTACTGTGTGGATATCTTAATTTTCTCCCTTTGTCTGGGGTGCCACAAACACATCTGGGCAAAAGGAAAAGATTAAGATTCTAAGTCTCTCTTTAGTATGAGTTTTTAGGAGCTCAAATAAAGGAAGATTTGGGGAAGCACAGAAGTGCTCTCCGATTTTATTCTTCTATTTGAAGAATGAGACCGGGGTCGGTTGGGGCAGTACCGATCCCTTCTTTCTTTTTTTTTCTCACATTTGACTTCTTATATTTGATTGAATATACTGGATTGTCAGATGGGTTAATTGCCCGATTATTAATTTCCCTTTTTATAGATATGGTAAACAAAACAAAGAGTATTAGAGAGTATGAGCAAATGACTCTTGCTATGCTTCGTGCTGAAGCAAATAAGATAGGTCTAGAAGACTTTATGGAGCTCCAAAAAAGAGAGCTTATGATTGAGATATTAAAAAAATCGACCTCAGATGAAGGTTTCGTTTTTGTTGATGGTATTTTAGAGGCACAAAAAGATGGATCTCATGGAGTGCTAAGAACAGACGGATTACTTCCTGGGGATAACGATGTATATGTATCAGGTTCACAGATAAAGAAATTTAGTTTAAGGAATGGTGATGTAGTAGCAGGACCTGCAAGATTACCAAAAGACAAAGAAAAATACTTAAGTTTACTTAGAGTAGATACAGTATATGGTAAACCTGCAGCAGAGGCAGCTAATAGGCCTCAATTTATGAAAATGACACCGATATTCCCTAATAGGCAAATAAAGCTTGAAACAACCCCAGATGTAGTATCTACTAGAGTTATAGATTTGCTTTCGCCAATTGGGTTTGGTCAGAGATCTATGATTGTTTCTCCTCCTAAGGCAGGTAAAACATGGTTACTTAAAGATATTGCAGATGGTATTGCTGCAAACAATCCTCAAGCAAAATTAATAGTTGTATTAGTAGGTGAAAGACCAGAAGAGGTAACTGATATGAAGAGATTTGTTAAAGGAGAGGTATATGCTTCTAACTTTGATGAATTACCAGAGCAAAACTGTAGAGTTGCAGAAATGGCTCTCCAAAAGGCTATGTGTATGGTAGAGTGGGGAGAAGATGTAATAATCCTTATGGATAGTATTACTAGACTTGCTCGTGCATACAATATTACTATGCCAACATCTGGTAAAACATTATCTGGAGGATTTGATCCAGTAGCATTGTACCCACCTAAGAGATTCTTTGGAGCTGCTAGAAACTTTGAGGAGGGTGGTAGCCTCACTATTATTGCTACCGCTTTAGTAGAAACTGGGAGTAGAATGGATGACTTGGTATATGAAGAGTTCAAAGGTACAGGTAATATGGAATTACATTTAGATAGGGCACTTGCAAACAAGAGAATATATCCTTCAATTGATGTAACCAAATCAGGTACAAGAAATGAAGAACTTCTTTTAGGTAAGGAAGTCTTGAATCAATCATGGAGAATAAGGAGAATGTTGGAACTCCTAGATCAAAATGAAAATCCTACAGAAGTACTTGTTAGTAGACTTAAAAAGACTAAATCTAACGAGGAATTCCTAGCAACCTTGCACGAAGCATAATTCTGGTATAATAAGTAGTAATTTTTTCTTCTAATACAAAGTGGAAGTAAAAGAGCATGAACAAAATATATCGGGATTAAGTTTTAGGGACCTCTCTATAGATTCAAATCAGTCAAAAGAGGGGGGGGATTTTATATTTCTTGATAGTGACATTTCAGATGATGCTGATTTAAGCAGAATGCGTAAATTTTTCAGATTACTCACACAGAAGTTTAACTCTAAGAAGGGTGTATTGGCGTTTTTTATAGACTTTGCTGAATACATATTTTCGAGATTAAGGATAGTGTGGGTACTATTTTCTGTACTTTTTGAAATACTTTTTAAACAATTTGACTCTCTTAAAAATAGTATCGTTAGAAAGATGTTTTGGGGTAGGGGTTCGTTTCTTAAGTATATTGTTCAGACAGCAACCGTTATTATTGCCTCCATATTAGCAATTTCTTATGTCTATAGGGCACCTACTATTACAAGTGCAAACGAAGAAGATCTAGACTATATATCTGTTGCTGAAAGTGACTTAATATCAATGAATGCCACTCTTAATACGGCAGTTCCAAAAGATAGAGAGAGAAGAGGGGTTGATAAATATATCGTAATGAATGGTGATACTTTAAGCACTATAGCTACTAAATATGAAATTTCAATCGCAACTATTAAATGGGCAAATAATCTAACCTCTGATTTAGTAAAACCTGGACAAGAATTAGATATACCTCCTGCAGATGGAGTATTAATAACGGTTAAAAAGGGAGAAACACTTGCTTCCGTTGCAAAAAAATATGCTGGTAATGAGCAGGGAATTGCTGACTTTAACTGGTTAGACTATCCATTTGCATTGGTTGAGGGTCAAGAGCTCTTTATCCCTGATGGGAGAATGCCCGAAGCCCCAAAGCCTGTATATGCAAGTACTCCAAAGACGTATATTTCTGGTTCAAGCACTCCAACGGGTGGTAGCTCATATGTTGATCCTAATGTTGGTAGATTCTTAGGATGGCCTGTTGCTGGTGGTACTGCGAGAATATCTCAATACTATAAAGGGTCACTACATAGGGGTATTGATATCGCAGATCGTAATTTACCTAATGTGCTTGCTGCTGCAGGTGGTACTGTAATCTTCGCTGGTTGTGCAGGATATTGTCCACCTTTAGGTTCTACATATGGGGGTAGTGGTTACGCTTGGTCAATCCAAGTAGATCATGGAAATGGGTACTCAACTTGGTACGCCCACTTAAAGAACATATATGTTAGAACAGGGCAGAGTGTATCTAAGGGTCAATCTATTGGTCAATTAGGTTCTACAGGACGTTCAACGGGACCACATGTTCACTTCGAATTGAGGAGGGGTGTAGGATATGGATCTCAAATTAATCCTTTGCCATATACCGTTTGGTAATATTTTGAGATATAATCCTAATTGTGGGCTCATAGTTTAGCTGGTAGAACATCGCATTCGCATTGCGAAGATCGCCGGTTCGATTCCGGCTGAGTCCAAGCCCAGGTCTTGAGAGAAAGATAATGAATATTTAAAATATGGGCCTGTAGCTCAGTTGGCTAGAGCACATCGCTGGCAGTGATGGGGTCAGGGGTTCAAGCCCCCTCAGGTCCAATTTCCATATAGTAGCTCTTGGGCACATTGTTTCTACATTAGTACCATTTCAACTATCTGTTTTCACAGTAATGTAAAACGCCCTAATAGTAGGACTTTCCAAAACGGATGTTTTAAAGTAAAATAAAGCATTGTGAACAGTTACCATATCAAAGAGAATATGTCAGATAAATATAGACCTAAAAATTTTGAGAGTAAATGGCAACAGAAGTGGTTTTCTGATATGAAGTATGAAGCCAAAGATCTACTCACTGATAAGCCAAAGTACTATCTATTAGTAGAATTCCCATATCCATCAGGTCCTGGAATGCATATAGGGCATACTAGAAACTACTCAATGATGGATGCGGTAGCAAGACTTAGAAGAATGAAAGGGTTTAATGTAATGTTTCCAATGGGATGGGATGCATTTGGTCTACCTACAGAAAACTACGCTATCAAAGTAAAAAGGCCCCCTCAAGAGATAACAAATGAGAATATAGAGAACTTTAGAAGACAACTTAAAAGTCTTGGTATTTCTTTTGATTGGAGTAGAGAAGTAAACACGTCCGAACCCTCGTATTATAAGTGGACACAATGGATTTTCCTCAAGCTTTTTGAAAAAGGGCTAGCATATAAGTCCGAAATGCCAATAAATTGGTGTCCGAATTGTAAGGTAGGTTGCGCTAATGAGGAAGTAATTGATGGGTATTAAAAATAACAGAATATGCAGATAGGTTAGATGAAGATTTAGATTCTGTAAACTTCCCAGATGCTGTAAAAGCACTACAAAGGAATTGGATAGGTAAAAAGACTTGGTATGATATTCAATATAAGGTGGAGAACAGTGAAGAGGTTATAACGGTGTCTACAACGAGGCCTGATACTCAGTTTGGATCTACTTTTGTAGTTTTAGCTCCTGAGAATGAAATTTTAACGAGATTGATGAATACAATGTCGGATGAAAAGAGAAAAGAGATAGGGGAATATATTAAAGAAAGTAAAAGAAAGACAACTGAAGAGAGGGAGGCGTGGGGTAGGGAGAAAAGTGGTGTGTTTACTGGTATATATTGTATAAATAGCATAACGGGTAACAGACTGCCAATATGGGTCGCAGACTTTGTATTAACAACAGTTGGCACTGGTGCGGTAGTAGGTCCAGTAATTCGAGTTATCGAAGGACCTGATGGGAATAGATCTGAGGTTCAATCTATAAAAGATTTATACACCGGAGAGGGTTCAGTCTTTAATTCGGGCTTTTTAGACGGGTTTAGCAGTGAAGATGCTAGAGTGAAAGTGGGTAAGTTCATCGAAAAAGAGAAGATTGGAGAAGTAACAGTGAGGTATCATCTGCATGATTGGATATTCTCAAGGCAACACTACTGGGGTGAACCTATTCCAATTGTTCATTGTGAGAATTGTGGTATGGTTCCAGTTCCCGAGAGTGAATTACCAGTTGAGCTTCCAAAAGTTGAAAGCTACGAACCAACAGACACAGGAGAATCTCCGCTTGCTAATATAACCGAATGGGTAAATATTAAATGTCCGAAGTGTGGGGGAGAAGCAAAGAGAGAAACGGATACGATGCCCAACTGGGCTGGGTCTAGTTGGTACTATCTTCGATACTGTGATCCAAAAAATGATAAGGAGTTCGTTGGAAGAAATAAGAGCGACTACTGGATGCAAGTTGACCACTATGAAGGAGGTCAGGAACATATAACACTGCATTTGCTTTACTCTAGATTCTGGCACAAGGTCCTGTATGACCTAGGGTATGTTCGAGATATCGAACCTTACTATGCTAGATCAATTCATGGAATAGTACTTGGTGAGGGTGGTGTTAAGATGTCTAAGTCACTTGGCAACATTATTGGTCCTGATGATTTGATAAATACCTATGGTGCTGATGTTACAAGGGCATATATGATGTTTATGGGTCCATATGAAGGCAATGTAGAATGGAGTACTAGAACTATCCAAGGTGTTAGACGATTTGTTTCTAGATATTATGATTTCTTAAATAGTGCATATCAAAATAGGGTAGATAACAGTGAAAATAGTGTTAAGATAGGGGTTAATAGACTTGTGAAAAAGATAGAAGGAGATATTTTAGAGTTCAAATTCAATACAGCAATTGCTTCTTTAATGGAATTTTACAATAAGTTCTCTAATTCTAAGTTTGATAATAAAGACCTAGAGAAATTAATAATACTTTCTGCTCCTGTATTTCCGCATATTTCAGAGGAAATATGGTGCTCAACTATGGGGAAACAATATTCAGTTCATGATCAAAAGTGGCCAGTTATTGATGAAAAACTCTTAGAGGAGGACAGTATTGAGATACCTGTGCAAATTAACGGAAAAGTAAGGGGTAAGGTGACAATTTTGAAGCAGGATAGTGAAGAAAAAATTAGAGAAATTATCCTTACCTCAAATACTCTAGGTACATACTTATCAGGAGTTGAGATTAAGAAATTCATATATGTACCAGAGAGGATCGTAAGTATCATTTCATAGTGCCCCAATTATAGTCAAAAACCTTTGACAAATGAGTACATTTCTACTATTATTTTACGATAGAAGTAATGGTCGAAAAAGACTGTTACAACAGTATAAAACACTGCTCGTGAAATATGTTAAAAACTAACTGCCCAAAGGTAGCAAAAAACTTATTCATTTTGCCGATACTCACTCTGTTTTTTGTCGCTTTAACAACTGGTTCAGTATTAGCTTTAACATCAGAGACGGTTAACTTCCAAGGTAAGATAGTAAGAAATGATACAGGCCATGAAGGACTCAATGTCATACCAGGTACTCCAGCATGTGTAGTGGATGGTGCAGGTAACGATACTTGTGATTTTAGAGTACTTTACTACACGGCCTCAACAGGGGGAACACTACTTCTAACCGAAGACTATACAAATGTTGAGATTGGTCAATACGATGGTGTGTTTGAACTATCACTTGGTGCTGGTTCTGTAACTACATCAGCAGTTTGTAGAGATGGTACATGTAATTCACTTGTAGAGGTGCTTTCAGAGTACAACGATGTGTATGTAGAGCTTAGATTTGCTCCGGATGGTACAACTTTAACTGAAACTTTTGCAAGAATGCCATTAGAGGCAAGTGCATATTCAATATTTTCTAAATATGCAGAGGGTGCTAAGGATGCATTTAAATTCAGTACTTCAATTAGTACAAACACTCAGAACAATCCAGTAGCAGGAATGGTTTACTTTGATACAAATGATTCTGAGCTTAAAGTTTACGATGGTACTGATTGGGGAGGAATAGGGGGAGGTTCTCTTTGGACAGATAGTGGTACTATGACATATCTGACTTCTGTATCAGATGATCTGGTATTGGGAGCAGATACTATCGCAGATGCAACTTTTTTCTTTGATGTAGATGGTTTGAGTGGAAGCTATTTTGAAATAGATGATGCTACTAACACAAACAGGCTTTTCACTGTATTAAATAGTGGAAATGTTGGTATAGGGACTGCAACTCCAGGAGCTAAGTTAGAGATTGGAGGAACTACTTCTACCCTTTCAAACTCTTCTGGGGATATAACGATTGATCCAGCACAATATCTTAATATAACGTCGAGGGTTGGTATTGGAACAGCAACCCCTGGCTATATGCTAGATGTTTCTGATGGTACGGGTATTGTAGGTAGGTTTAGTGGGAGGGTTGTTGGTGCTAATGCTGTAAACAACGATGAGTTCGTTACTTTGGGTCAAGTTCAGAGTAGTATTGTTTCATATTGGAGTTACACAGCTCCTAATCTTACTCCCAGTAATGCAAATACGAATGTTCTGCCGTATGCAAATGGGGATGGTAGTTTAGGGTCAAGTACTGTCCGTTGGAACTATGTATACGCAAACTACGGGGATTTTACCAATTCTGTTACAACCCCTCTCGTAGTTGGTGGTTCGACTGCAACTTCAACTTTAGAACTTAGATCTACAACTGGGGTAGGTACAACTTCTTCAATCAAATTTACTGTAGGTAGTAACGGTGGTACAGAAGCAATGCGAATTATTAATAACGGAAATGTAGGTATTGGTACAAGTAATCCTGGGGCCAAATTAGAGATAGGGGGGGCGAGTTCAACGATAGCGAACTCAACGGGCAACATTGTAATAACTCCTGCACAATATCTTCAGGTAAATTCAAGGCTTGGAGTTGGGATAGCGTCACCTACAGCGCAATACTCTGGATATTTTGAAAACCTTGCTACAAATACAACAACTGATGGTATAAATAAATATGGGATATATATTACATCTACAGGAGCATTTACTGGATTAGCTGGAATAGCAACAAATAACTATGGTTTGTATGTAGAAACTCCTACAGGTGGAGATAACAACTATGCTGCAATATTTGCGGGTGGTAATGTTGGAATAGGAACAGCGAGTCCAACTAGCGTACTTGAAGTAAACGGAGGGGTAGAGTTAACAAATCTCTATGATACAGCAGCAGCAACAGGAGACAATTTCTTTGATTTAACAGGTTGTGGTACAACAGCAACAGTAACAGCAATAGATAGTACGGGTGCTGTTACGTGTAGTGC
>LBOT01000027.1:1914-6014 GCA_000989675.1 candidate division WS6 bacterium GW2011_GWE2_33_157 | reverse complement strand
TTTAGTGCGAGGCTTGATGCAGGAAAGTACAGAATTACTGTAAGAGCATCTAAATATGAATTCCCATCTAACATTATCTTTGGTAAAGATGATTATCCATTAGAGAATGTATATCATGGAGAATTTATAAAGGTAGGGGATAGTACAGATCTTAATATCTCTATTCCTCTTGATCCATTAGAAGTGGCTGAGTATAGGGTGGTGGCAGAGAGAGTATGGAGTAGGTTAAAGGGTATTTTAAATATCGCTCAAGTAGTATTCTTTGTGGTTGGTTTAATACTGGCTATATATATGTATTACAAGAATCCTTACTGGTTAACAATAATAGTATTGCTCCTTTATATACCTTCCTTCTTCTTAGTCCTTAGAAACATATTTGCAAAAAGAACAAAGTATGGAGTAGTAAGAGATACGGAGGGGAATGTAGTACCTGGTATTGCAGTTATACTTAAAGAAGCTGAGTTTGATAAGTTAGTTGCAAAGAGAGTAACAGATAAAAGGGGTAGGTATAGGATACTTGCTTCAGAGGGTAGATACTACTTGCAGGTACTTGAAACTGGTTATAAGGTAGAGAGTATAGAGGGTGATAGTGAAATATTAGTAGAAAAGGATGAAGAATGGGTAATAAATGATATTACTGTTTCTAAGATAGAGAAGAAGTAATGTATTGAAAAATATGTATTCTACTGGTATTATTCTGTGTTTATATGGGTGTATAGCTCAATTGGTAGAGCAAACGGCTCTTAACCGTTAGGTTCAGGGTTCGAGCCCCTGTACACCCATATCTCTTCCCTTGTCTTTTATTTTCAAATTTGAAATACTGTACTATTAAATTCTAATAGTGTTTTTAATGGAAGAAACACCAAATCTAAGTCAACCTACTGGTTTAGGTTCTTTAAAGGAAGAAACAGTAACAGTAGAGCAAACCCCTATCGCTGAACCAAAGAAAAAGAATAATAAATTTATTATTACTGTTTTAATATTGATAATACTAATATTAGCTGGTACAGCATACCTATTCTTTACAAACAGATTAGATATTGGAATAGAAAATCCTCTTAATCAAGAAACTGAAAGTGTTGTTGAAGAAGAGAACGAATAGAACTAGGTTAGAGATTATTATATAAGTCGAGATATAAATGTAACTTAGTAAGAGCTAATTAAGATCTTTATTCATATATAGGTCTCCATCTTTAAATCCTCTCTTTTTGTAATACTCTCTAGTACCAATAGCAGATATTACGGATATCTTTTTAAATTTGTTTTTCTTAGAAATATCTTCTGCTATCTCTATCATCTTTTTACCTAAACCAAGATGTTGTGACTCACCTAAACTCTCTTTACCAATATTAACAACATTACCATACACATGTACCTCTCTAATAATTGCAGAACCAATTAAATCATTCATAAAGTTATTCTTACTTATCTCTTTATTTGGAATAGATAACCTTAAGAAAGAACATATCTTGTCATCCCTTTTTGTTTTGTAAGAAATGAAATACTCTTTAGAAATAGGGGTATCATATTTAATAGTTTCTAACTCTAAATCATCCCAAGTAATATTCTTACTCTTTATCTCTCTACTTCTAATATCCTCTATCTTTTTATTTAGTCTAATTAATTCTTTCTCTGCAATCTGTCTAAAGTTAGTACTCTTGTTACCATCAATAATCTCATTTGAAGGAATATCTCTAATGATTCTTGTTAATCTTACATATCTAGGAGTCTTAGGAAGGATATTTACAAAAAGATTTAATAGCTCTTCTTTAGAATATGGTTTGTATTTACCATTAAGGTAATACTGTTCAAGTAAGGTATTTTTAATAATGGATGTAGGATATATCTTTAATTCATCAGGTTGATACTCCTTACTCCAAATCTTTTTGTAATCCTCTATATCTTTTTTAACAGTAGAACCATAAAGATTAGGCATCCAATGAGCATGTATTTTAAAACCTGCTTCACGAAGTAGATTAAATGCTTCCTTTGTTTCTTTAGTATGATGACCTCTCATATTCAAATCTAAGATTTCATCATCTAAACTCTGAATACCTATTTGTATTTTAGTAGCACCTAATTTTCTTAACCTAATAACTTCATCTTTTGTAATGTAATCAGGTCTTGTTTCTAACACTAATCCTACATTTCTACAAATGGTTGTTTCATTTATTCTTTGTGCACTATATAGGTCTTCCCAAGTAATACCATCAATACCCATCTTATCTTTCTCATATGAGCGATCACCAAAGCTATTCATTGCATCAAAACACCTCTTAACAAACCATATTAGATATTTCTCAGGATAGAAGGAGCATGTACCTCCTAATATTATTAATTCAATCTTATCTGTATTATGTCCAATATTTTGTAATGCTTTTATCCTGTTATATGTTTGTAGGTATGGATCAAAATCGTTACTTACAGCTCTCTGGGCTCCTGGTTCACTTGAGATATATGATTTAGGCATATCTTGTTCATTTGGACAAAATATACACATACCAGGGCAAGGAAAAGGTTTCATTAGGAGAGTAACTGTTGCTACTCCTGAGTGTGTTCTAGTAGGTTTCATCCTTATCCTTTCTTCTACAGTTTTACTTGGTTTTAATTCACCATTTCTAATTAGTAGGTTATATTCTTCTACTAAGTCATCATGTCTATACAGCCCCTTACCATCCTTAGGATATTTCTTTAGAATTGTTTGAAGGGAGTTTTCTCTCCATACCTTAACACTCTCTATTTTATTAAATATTTCTTTATCCATTCTTACTCCTCGCAGCTAATATACCTGTACTCCAACATATTTGTAGGTTATATCCTCCTGTTGGTCCATTCACATCTATTATCTCTCCAGCAAAGTAGAGGTTATCAATTAATTTAGATTTCATTGTTGTAGGATCTATTTCTTTTATATTTACTCCTCCAGCAGTAACAATTGCTTTATCCCATCCATCTAGTTTTAAAACTGTTAATTTGAAATCCTTAAGTAGATTTACCAATCTCAATCTCTCTTCTCTAGTTATCTCTGCTACTTTCTTCTCTGGATCTATTTCACTTAAATCAACAACAATGGGAATAAGGGAAGAGGGTAGTAATTTCCTAAGTGAGTTTTTAAATACCTTCTCTTTATATATTTGAAAATCTGATATTACTCTTTTATCTAATACTTCTTTTGTTAATGCTGGTTTAAAATCTATACTTAGTTTTACTTCTCCTTTTTCTAATGCATCACCTACCTGTCTACTCATATCAATTATTATCGGTCCACTCATTCCTTCATGTGTAAAGAGAGCTTCTCCAAATTTACTAACTATCTTTTTGTTATTCTGCTCTGCAGTTATTTGTACATGAAGAAGTGAAAGTCCTGCTAATTTTTTAACCCATCTCTCTTTACATATTATTGGTACTAATGCTGGTTTAGGTTCGGATATTGTGTGTCCTAAACTTTGTGCTAATGTATATCCATCTCCATTAGACCCAGTTATTGGATATGATTTTCCCCCAGTTGCGAGTATGAATCTTTTTGCTTGAAACTCTCCTTTATATGTTACAACTGAAGTTATTTTATTCCCTTCTGTTTTGAAATTTAGTACTGATGTATTGGGTAATATGTTATCTTCTATCTCTTTTGTTAATGCATATATTATATCTACAGCATTATTGCTTTCTGGAAATACTCTGTTTCCTCTCTCTATTTTAAGTGGCACATGAAGTGTATCCTGGAAGTAGGTGAGTGTATCTGCAACTGTAAATCTGGAAAATGCTCCGTACAAAAATTTCCCATTTCGTTGGTATTTAGATATTAAATCATCTAAATCATGGTTATTAGTTGTTACATTACATCTCCCTTTACCTGTTAATACTATCTTTTTACCTGCTCTTGGGTTTCTTTCAATGACAAGTATATCTTGTCCTAACCTTTTGCATTCAACAGCAGATATTAATCCTGCTGCTCCTCCTCCAATTATTATTGTGTCATATATTTTTTGCATTGCATATTATACCCTACATATGCCCTTTTTATGTTAAAATGAACAATAATTTGAAGAGTACAAGAATATGTTAGCGAAGAACAAAGAGAAGAGTCTTTTAGTATTTAA
>LBOT01000027.1:0-1908 GCA_000989675.1 candidate division WS6 bacterium GW2011_GWE2_33_157 | reverse complement strand
TTTAAGATTGTTGCTATGAAAATGCTAGTTCCTAGTAGAGAATTAGTAGGTAAGCACTATGAGGACAATCCAAAGTATTTAGAAGAAACTGGTAACAAAGCTAAAAAGGGTGCAGAGATGAGAGGGGAAGATGTAAGTAAATGGAATTCATTAGAAAGAGGTAAATGGATTAGAGAATCCAATATTAACTATTTAACATGTGGTCCTGTTATAGCTATTGTACTTCAAGGTGCTGGGGTTATTGCTGGTGTAAGAAAGATGTTAGGGAGTACTAGTCCTGCGGATGGTGATGTTGGTACTATTAGGGCAGATTTTTCACTTGATTCATTTGCTCTTGCTGATGAACAGGGTAGGGTAACAAGAACAATGGTTCATGCTTCTGATAGTGAGGAGAATGCAGAGAGAGAAATCGGGTTATGGTTTAATGCTACTGAAATATCAGAGTATGAGACTGCTGCAGAGAAAATATTCTATGATGTTGGTTGGTCTAACTAAAGCTTTAATATGTCCTCTATAGCTGATAACTTGTTAACGTCCTCTATTGGGTTTCCTGTTGTTTCGATTACCTCTGGGGTTATCTTTCCATCTAGAAAATCTTTTAATGTAAGGAAATCCTTAGCAAGAGTATCTTTAAGTATTGGATTGTAAAGTGCTACTGCTGGGTGATACATTGCAAATATTGGTATACCACTACTATGCATATATGCTTGTCCATGAGCTAGGGATATCTTTAAATCAGGTATGAATCTTTCTAGTGCATGTTTACCAAGTGGAATTATTACTTTAGGTTTGATTAAGAGTAACTCTGCATTTACCCATACTCTACAGGCATCTTTTTCTTCTGGAAGTGGTTCTCTGTTATCTGGTGGTCTGTATTTAACTACATTTGTTACATATACTTGCTCTCTTGAAAACCCAATACTTTTAAGTAATTCATCTAGTAGTTTACCAGCAGATCCTACAAATGGTTTTCCCTGTTTGTCTTCATTTAATCCTGGTGCTTCACCAATGAATACTATTCCAGATTTAGGTGGCTCTATTTCATACACTGGTTGTGTTGCAGATTTTTTTAATTTACAACTGTTATGTACTGCAAAGTATTCATGTATTTCTTTTAAAGTTTTAAAATCACTTATTTTCATTCTCCCTTATTATACCCCATATAGATGGTGTATAATCTGGAAGTTAATTGTATTTTAAATATATGAAAGAGACAGATTACAAAGTAGATGTGTTTACTGGTATTAGACCTTCTGGTGGTTTAACAATTGCAAATGTAATTGGTTCTGTACATACAATTGTAAAATTACAGAGTGAGGAACATATTGGTAGACCTATGGTATTTGTTGCAGATTTACATGCCTTAACTGATGCTGAACCAAAGGATACTCAAAAATATGTAATAGATGTTGTAAAGGACTATATTGCCCTTGGTTTAAATCCTTCTAAAAATGATATCTTTGTTCAATCACAGATAGTGGAGGAGATAGGGGAATTTAACCTATATCTTTCAAGACTTATAAGTATTGCAGAGTTAATGAGAGTTCCAACACTTAAGGAAAAGATTAAAAAGGGTATGAGTGAAAATACAGCTAATGCACTTTTAGCAATGTATCCAATTATGATGTCTGCAGATATTCTTTTACAGAAATCTAAGTTTGTTCCTGTTGGTGAAGATCAAGTAGCTCATGTTGAGATGGCTAGAGTTTTAGCAACAAAGTTTAACAAAAAATATGGAGAAGTACTTGCAGTTCCAAGAGTTCTTTCACTTGGTAACCCTGCTCGTATCAAATCGCTAGATGGTAATGGAAAGATGAGTAAGAGTAATCCTTCTGGTGCTATTCTTTTAGATGATCCTATTGAGATATCTTTAAGTAAGGTTAAGAAAGCTCAGACGGCATTTGCTAA
>LBOT01000026.1:2373-6484 GCA_000989675.1 candidate division WS6 bacterium GW2011_GWE2_33_157 | reverse complement strand
CAAATGGAAGGAGGCTTGAAATATAATTCGATTGATATTGAAGGTCCTGATCAAGTTGGAAAGGGAGATGCTGTTAATAATATTGCTTGTGAGCTTTCAAAAAACGGCATTGAAACTACTGTAATTTCTTTCCCTTACTATGCTACTCCAATTGGAAATATAATAAAGTGTGTATTAAAAGAGGGAATACCAGAGGAAGTTGAAATGGAAAAGGATAGTGAAGTAGAGGTAAAGATGGCTTTATTTGCATTAAATCGTTTAGAGATTCTTAATTGTATAGAAGCACAACCCAAAAGTGATATATATCTCTTTGATAGAGGGCCTTTTAGTAATGCCCTAACTATATCTTACTCATTAAGAAGCGGCTTAAAAGAAGAAGATTTAGATGGTTTGGTAGCTAAAGCAATGTGTTTTGATTCCCATTTTAGAAATGTATTAAATATAGATAACTGTGTTATACACCTTCAGACTAAAAATACAGAATGGGTACAAAGTAGGAAAGAGGGTGATCTGTATGAAAGGAAAGACGTTCAAGAGTTAAGCGAATATATTTATTCTAAATTTGAAGAGTATGTTGGAGAAGGTTGGGGTAATATTACAACAAGAGATTCTAATGAGTGGAAACCAAGAGAGGAAATTAGGGAAAATTGTATAAATTTTGCTAAATCTAGAATAAAGATATTAAACAAGGGTGGTTTAAATGTATCCAAAGCTCCGAACTACCTTTCAATAGATACAATTCAGCATACTCTATACTTTGAATCTCATCTAAGTGAAAAATTAAAAGAAGAGTGGGTAGATGCTCTAAAGAAAAATGACAAGATTGGGGTATATAATGGGGCGAAGAAAATATCAGAGGCCTTAGTGGGCACTACACAGCGTATTAAATGGTACAATGATATTACCAAAGTACAGGTCTCAAAATTACTTACTGAAATACCTGATCTTACATATCTAATAGAGTATTACTGTGGAGAGAGCTTTTTAATTAAATTTCTTGATTCAGTAAATGAATAAGAAAGAGAGGGCTAGAGTCTTACTCTCAAAATTAGAATTGATGTATCCTAATGCAGAAACAGAATTAAAAAATTGGAACACGCCATTTCAATTTTTAGTATGTATTATGTTATCTGCTCAGACTACAGACAAACAGGTAAATAAGATAACTGAGGAGCTGTTTTCTTTATACCCCGATGCGTATGTTGTATCGCTTGCAGATGTTAGTGAATTTGAAAGATATATATCTTCAGTAAACTATTTTCATACGAAAGCAAAACATATAGTTGAAACATCTAAAATTCTTATTCATGAGTATAACGGAGAGGTTCCTATCAGTTTAGATCAACTACTTAAGCTTCCAGGTGTAGGATACAAGACTGCAAACGTATTCCTTAATGACTTGTACAAATCTAATCAGGGTATTGCAGTTGATACTCATGTTAAAAAAACAGCTTTGAAGTACCGTTTAACAAAAAGTAATAATCCAGATATTATTGCAAAAGACTTAGAAAAATTGTACCCAAAAGAGGATTGGTGGAAGATCAATAGATATTTTGTACTATACGGTAGGTATGATTTTAAAAAAGAGGTAGAGCTAGATAGTTAAGAGTTTATTTTTTCATTTTCTTCTGTTATAATGGCTTCGCAGTACTATTATTTTAGTGTATGTATGTAACACTGCTGATTCATACATCGCCATAGGATATATTATGGAAAAGAAAACAAAAGTTGTGGATACAGATATTAAAGATAAAGCACTGTACTCCGAGTTAGAAAGTTTCCTGTCTGACAATACTCACATTATCAAACAGCTCTCAAAAGGAGATATTGTTGAAGGAGATATCGTTGATATCAATAATGGAGTGATTGTTGTTGATGTTGGCTATAAATCTGAGGGAATTGTTGCAGGAAGAGAGTTAAAATCTGATACATTAGATTGGACCACATTAAAACCAGGGGATAAACTTCTGGTATATGTTGTTAAACCCGAAGATGAGAAGGGTCAGTTAGTTCTTTCAATAAGAAGGACTCAACAGGCAAGTGCATGGTTAGCACTCGAGAATGCTAAGAAAAATAATGATATTGTAGATGCTATTGTTGTTGAATCAAATAATGGTGGTTTAATAGTCGAGATGGGAAAAGGTATAAGAGGCTTTATTCCTACCTCTCAATTAGATGCAACAAGGGTGTACTCTAATGGTGTAAGACAGGTTGGTAAAGATATTTCTTCTAGAGTACAAAAGAGATTGAACTCATTAATAGGAGAGAGTATTAAAACAAGAATCATTGAATTAGATAGAGAGAAAAATAGAATCATCCTTTCTGAGAAGATGGTTACTCAGGCTAGAGATTTGGAAAAGAGAGCCAATACTCTTAAGAAAGTGAAAGAAGGAGATGCATTAGAGGGTACAATTAGTGGTATTACTCCATTTGGTGTATTTGTAAATGCACAAGGACTTGAGGGTCTTGTTCACCTTTCTGAACTTTCATGGGACAAAGTAGAAGATATTGGTGCTATTTACTCTGTCGGAGATACTGTTAAGGTTGTTGTAATAGGTCTTACTGATGGTGGAAAGAGAGTAGCTTACAGTATAAAGAGATTACAGCAAGATCCGTGGTCTCAAGCTATTTCTCAATTTAAGATTGGAGATGTTGTTGATGGTGTAATTCAAAAAGTTGTTCCTTATGGTGCATTTGTAAGAATAGGAGAGGGTTTAAATGGATTAATCCATATATCTGAACTTTCTGATAAATTAGTAAAGAATCCTGAAGATATAGTTAAATCTGGACAGGAAGTAAAAGTAAAGATACTTTCTATTTCTTCTACAGAGAGACACTTAGGGTTAAGTCTAAAAGCTTCTTCAGATGTAAAAGCTCCTCAGTTAAATGAGGAAGAATTAGCAGAGGCAATAGATGCCGCTATTGATTCAGAGATTAAGTAAATCTTTAATTAGAAATATTAAAAGGGGGTCTTTGTACCCCCTTTTTTGATATAATAGGGTATGAAGAAATTTGTAAAAAAACACATATTTTCAAGGTTATCAAAGAATGCACGGATATCTATTCGTAATGCATCTTTAATTGCTGAGCATTTAAAGAGTAAAGAAATACAACCTGAACATCTTTTAGTTGGTATTTTGTTAAATGAAAATGCACTAGCTACAAAGATAGTTAGTGGTATGGGATTTGATTCAAAGGATATCTTAAGTAAAGTTGTTGGTCGTGCTTCCATAGATATTACTGTTAATGTAGATACTCCTCGTGAGGTAAAGCTATCACCTAAAACTCAAGAGATAATGCGTAAATCTTTCGATTGGTCACAGAGATACTCTCATGTATATGTTGGTTCAGAACACATTATGTTAGGTCTATTGGAATCAAAAGATATCTTTATCCAAGATCTTGTACAGTATGGTTTAGAGTTAAAGAAATTTCAGAAATATCTTTCTGAACATGCTACATATCCGTTGGGAGTGCTTGCAAAACCTGATATAAATATGGGAGGACCAGAGCAGAGTAAGATATTGGACTTGATTGGTAAGGATTTAGTTGAGTTGGCAAGGGAGGGTAAGTTAGATCCACTTGTTGGTAGGGAAGAAGAATTAGGAAACATTATTAAAATACTTAGTAGAAGGAGAAAAAACAACCCAATTGTAGTTGGTGATGCAGGGGTAGGTAAAACAGTGTTAGTTGAGGGTCTTGCACAAAAGATTGCAGATGGACGTGTACCTCCATCTTTGAGAGATATGAGAATAGTGTCACTTGATGTAGCAAGTATTATGGCTGGGAGTAGAATGAGGGGAGATGTTGAAGAAAAGGTGTTGGATATTGTCAATGAGGTTGTAGAATCAACAAATACTATCCTCTTTATCGATGAGATTCATACAATATTAACCTCTGGTATTCCAGGTAGTAGTTCGGAGATTGCCGCTATTCTTAAACCAGCTCTTTTAAGGGATGATTTTAGATGTATAGGGGCGACAACTACAGAGGAATACTCTGCATACTTTGAGAATGATAATGCTTTAGCAAGAAGATTCCAACCAATATTCCTTAAGGAATCATCCATAGAAGAGACTATACAAATATTAAGAAACCTTAAACCAATTTT
>LBOT01000026.1:0-2304 GCA_000989675.1 candidate division WS6 bacterium GW2011_GWE2_33_157 | reverse complement strand
TTAGAGGGTAAATATGAAGAAATTTCTTCCTTGCTTTCTAAATTAAGAAGTGCAGGTGACGCAAAGGAGGAATATATTCTTAAGGGTAAGATGGAAAAGGCTGAAAAGTACAAGAAAGTAGAAGAGTCGCTAGAAAAGAAGATAAAGATATTAGAAATAAAAAGAAGTGAGAGTAGAAGGAACAAGATGAGTGAAGTTGGTGTTGAAGATATCCGAATTGTTGTTTCAAATTGGACGGGTATTCCTCTTAAGACTCTGGGTAGTAAAGAAAAGAGTGCCTTACTAAAGTTAGATAGCAAGGTTAACGATTTAGTTGTCGGTCAAAAAGAAGCTGTAAAGGGTGTAGTGTCTGCAATAAAGAGGGCACGTACAGGCATTTCTGATGTTAGTAGGCCTTGGGCATCATTCCTTTTCTTAGGTCCAACTGGAGTTGGTAAGACGCAATTAGCAAAGGTTTTAGCAAGGGAGCTATTTGGTAATGAAGACAGGTTGGTACAGATAGATATGAGTGAAATGATGGAAATGCACAGTGTTTCTAAATTGATTGGTTCTCCTCCAGGATATGTTGGTTATCAAGAGGGTGGGTGGCTAACTGAGAAGGTTAGGAGAGACCCGCATAGTGTGATTTTGTTTGATGAGATTGAGAAAGCACATCCAGATGTATTAAATATACTTTTGCAAATATTAGAATATGGTCATTTAACAGACGGTAGGGGTAGGAAGGTTAATTTTAAAAATACCATAGTTATTCTTACTTCAAATATTGGTGCAGAAGAGATAGGAAGGGACAGGGTGTTAGGTTTTTCATCTGATAAAACTACAGGTCGAAAGAGTAAGGTTGCTGATACAGCCTATAATTCTATGAAAGTAGAATTAATGAGTGAGCTAAGGAGCACACTAAGACCAGAATTACTTAATAGATTGGATGATATAATAATATTTAGAGCATTAAATACAAGAGATGCTAGAAAGATAGTAGAGTTACTTCTTTTAGATTTAAACAAGAGGTTAGAGAGTCAAAAAATATATATATCACTAACAAAAGAGTTGATGTCATATATAGTTAAGGAAGGGCTTAGTGAAGAGTATGGTGCTCGTCCTCTTAGAAGAGTTTTACAAGACTATGTAGAGAGTACAATTGCAGATCGTCTCTTAAAGAATGAGGAAGTGGGAGAGATTAAACTTGGTTTGAAGGATGGTAAGGTAGTAATATTAGATTAATTTTTACTCATTAGGTATGAAATATGTATGTAGTGCATGTGGAAGTGAATTCCTAAAATGGTCTGGTAAGTGCAGTGTATGTAACGAGTGGGGAACTTTAGAGGAATTAAGTGAAGAAATAGTTGTATTAGATAATAAAACTAGCACTAAGAAGGCTGACTATGGGGCTATTACAAAATATAGAGACAGTACTCATAGTAAGAAGGGGGCTCAAAGTCGTTTAAGCACAGGATTCTTAGAATTTGATAGAGTACTTGGTGGTGGTTTAGTACAAGGTGAGGTTGCACTAATTAGTGGTGAACCTGGTGTTGGAAAGTCCACATTGTTGCTTCATATAGCTCTTAATCTATCATCTAAAAATAAGATTTTGTATGTTTGTGGAGAGGAATCTCCATCTCAATTGGTTTCTAGACTAGATAGATTGGCTTCTAAAAGTGATAATCCAGACAATATATTCGTTACTAATGATGTAGTAGTAGAAAACATCTTTAATTTGGTATCAGAAGAGAAATTTGGTCTCGTTATTGTTGATTCAGTTCAAAGTGTAACCTCTTTGAGTTCAAAAGGATATCCAGGAAGTATTAGTCAGGTTAGAGCATCGGGTTCTTTGCTAACAAGAATGTCTAAAGTAACTGGGGTGCCTTCCTTACTTGTTGGTCAAATCAACAAGGGCGGAGATATTGCGGGTCCAAAAATTTTAGAGCACATTGTTGACTGTGTTTTGTACATAGAGGGGGGAGAATTTAATCAGTACAGGATACTTAGGGGTATGAAAAACAGGTTTGGTTCCACGAACGAAATAGGGGTATTTGAAATGACTTCTAAGGGGATGGAAGAAATAGGGAATCCATCTTTAGTGTTTCTTGATTCTAAGACCTCTGTTTCTGGGAGTGCCATTGGCGCCATATTGCAAGGTTCAAGAGTTGTATTTGTTGAAGTTCAGGCTTTGGTTGTTGAAAGGGGTAGTGAAGTAGGCCCGTTGAGAAGAGTAGCAAATGGTATTAAAAAGCCTCGTTTAGATATGCTTTGTGCAGTACTTTCAAGGAGGGGTGGTGTATATTTGGGAGATAAGGATGTCTTTGT
>LBOT01000025.1:2149-6412 GCA_000989675.1 candidate division WS6 bacterium GW2011_GWE2_33_157 | reverse complement strand
ACTACTGTTTGTGATAACAGTATTTCAAAATCATTTAGTTTCAATGTATCTAACCCTGTATATGTAGTATGGAGTATTGACTGGGAAGGGTTAGATGTTAAAGATCAATATCTTAATGAAATGGCTAGAATATCTGCACAATACAACTCCCCTATGACTCACCTTTTTAATCCATATATCTACATATCTCTTAACTCTACAAGATCAAAATATTTAACAGATTGGGTTAAAAATAGAGATGAAAGTATAGGGTTACACTTACATATGTACGATAAATTAATAGAAGCTTCTGGAGTAGTTGTAAATGATATACCTGCTTGGGGTAGTCCAATAGGGGGTGGTCATGATACACCAAACAGTAACTATGCATATGATGATTACAAAAAGATAATTACTTGGGCAATGACTCAATATGAGAAGAATGGATTGCCAACACCAACTATGTATAGAGCAGGTGGTTGGTATATTGATGAAGAAAATATAAATGTGTTGAAGAATCTTGGATTTCAAATTGAAACCTCAGGAAGAACATATTATAAACATGGAAGTAATCTCTTAGAAGGACCATGGAATTTAAAAGAAACAACTCAACCATACCAAATGAATAGTACAGATCAAAATATAACTAATAGTCCAAATATTAATATATGGGAATATCCAAATAATGGTGGAGACTCATGGGCATACTCTGTAGAAACATTAATATCAAGATTTAAAAACAACTATGCAGGTGGTATATCACAAAACACAACTGTAGTTACATACATTTCTCATCCTCACTGGTTTGACAAGGAAGGTCCAAAGATAGAGGGTACCCTTAAATACATCTCTACATATACATATTCCTCTGATTCTGGTCCTGTAATATTTACTACACTTGATAAAGTACACCTAAATACTGTACAACAGTAGTAGTAATGGATATAGAAAATTTTATAACGGAGGTAAGTAATTTACTTCCTAATTTTACAATTAGAATCCTCCTTCTATCCTTCCTTCTTCTATGGATTTTACTTTCAAACACCATATATATCGTTTTTCCTAAAAAGAACATTAAGTATCTTTTCTCCCTATTAGCCTATGTATTACTTGTAATATCAATATGGTATTTTGCATATACAGAATATATAAAAGATATATTTAAAGACAATCTTCTTTACCTAATAATTCCAATATCCATACCCCCATTAATATATATATTTAAATATTTACTCCTTACATTTAAAAAGAATAATGTATATACAATAGTACACAAGCTTGAAAATATCTTTGTACTTACTCTCTTTACCGTTTTACTTTTAATTTCTCTTTTTGCGAGACCAGATATTAATGTATTTACATCTTCTAATTCAGAGATAATTGATACAACTGGAGAAATCTCTATAGACTTCTCAATACCTGTTAGAAAGAAAGATATTAAGGTTAATATATCTCCTGAGAGTACTCTAGAATTCAAATATACAAATTTCTGGAATCTAGAGAATTGGATAACAAACATTACTGTTGTACCAACTGAATCATTCCTTCCTGAACAAAAAATAGTCGTATATACAACAGGAATACAAAGGATCTTCCCATTTGGTTTTGAACATGAGAACAACCAGGAATTCTTTACCCCTAAACCACCAAATGTTCAAGAAGTTGTATTGGGAGCAGACATTCAAAATGTATCTATAAAACAACCAATTACACTTCAACTAGATGATAATGATAAAGATTTTGTTGAATGGGAAGCTGTTTTCGTCCCAGATGCAGAATTTACAATTGTTAGGGATAATGATGATACTGTTGTAATTCAACCAATTAGATTAGAGCAAGGGACGGAGTATAAGCTTGAAATAATAAAAAGTATCATAAGATACAATACAACTACACTTCAAAAAACTTCTGTAGAATCACAAGAGAAGATTAAAGAAATCCTATTTAGAACTGCACCAGCACCTGGTGTGGAAAGTTTCAATCGTAATGGAGTAATAATATCAAACAGTGAACCTTTAATAATATATTTCCAAAGTAGTATTAATGAGGAATCTATAAAGGACAAACTGTTAATTACTCCACAAATTGAAGGGACAGTATCCCTATCAGAAGATGGGAAACAAGTAATATTCAAACCCAAAACTTCTTTTCTAAAAAACACCGAATATAAAATTACAATTTTAAGTGGGCTTGAAAATAAATTAGGTGGATATATTGAGAATGATATAGTACTCTCTTTTAGAACAGCAGGATATGTCGCTCTTTCATATGCTTCTCCAAGGAATGGCGCTATTGATATTGCAAACACGATAAAAAATATTTCACTTACATTTAATCAACCAGTAGATAAAAATAGTGTACAGGAGAGATTCACAATATCACCTAATGTAGCAGGTACATTCTCTTGGAGTGGAAATACCCTATATTATAATTTAAGCGAGAATCTTGCTTATGGAACAAAATATACAGTGAGTATTGCAAGTGGAATAAAATCATTGTATGGGATAGATTCTTCTTCAGTAATTTCATCCTCCTTTACAACTAAAAAACAGATTTTCTTATTAAATGTACCTTATTACCATCAAACAGAGATTTTTACATGTAATTTAGCTGCAACAAGAATGGTATTAGCATATAGAGGAGTTTCAAGCACTGAAGCAGGAATAAAAAGCTCCATTGGAATAGGATTAAACCCAAATGAAGATTGGGTGGACGGATATGGTGTACACTCCGGACCCGTCTCCTCATATATAGCTGGAAGAGGAGTAAGTAACAGAGTATATCATTCATGGAATTTAACTGGTGCTCTTCAAGAAGTAAAAAATGGTAATCCAGTATTAATATATATCTATAATGGTTCTTCACAACCGAAAGGGACATTTATACTTGAAGGAGGATATACAGGTTACAAAGGTATGCACTCACAAGTAATAGTAGGCTTTATTGGTACTCCAGAGTCTCCATCAACTATAATTGTTAATGATCCTTGGAAAGGAAAACTTTACTTATCTCCAAGTTCTTTCATGAGTGCTTGGTCATATCTTGGGTATACTGGAATAGTTATATATTGAAAAAATACTTAATCTATCTTAAAATGCATAGCACTTTAAGCCGAGATGGCGGAATTGGCAGACGCGCGGGACTTAAAATCCCGTTCTAGAAATAGAGTGGGGGTTCAATTCCCCCTCTCGGCATATTAAGCAATATCAGCAAACAAATCTGGATTTTCATTACCACACTTAGGACATTTCTTTAATTCCTTTACACCCTCATATACATAACCACAGTTAAGACATTTCCATCTTAACCATTTACTATCTAAATCTTCAACGATTGTATCTTTCTCCTGTATATCTTCTGGTACTGGAGTAGATATATCTTGTGTTTGTGTCTTATTCTGTAATGTATCTTCCATCTTTAATTTTTCCTAAAATTAAATTAAATGTCTCTCCCTCATTAAGGTTAGACGTATCTAAAACAATGTCATAGTAAAGAGATGGCTTCTCATACTTTATCTTGTACAACCTATGATACTTCTCTTTATCTATTTTGTATCTCTGTTTTAAATTTAACAGAATTTGAATATATCTTACTAATCGTTTAATACCTTTAACATTCTCTCTATTCAAATGTCTCTTTGCTCTAACACTTAGTTTTGCATCTAACCATATACTTACATTACATTCAATTCCCTTTTTCTTACATATTGCCCCAAACACTTTACTATCTATTACGATATCACCTTTTAACACATACTCTTCTAACATAGAATCTATTTCCAAATCCAGTGAATTACCACCCTTTGACATCTCTTGCAGAAATTCTTCAAATGATTCTATATCTGACTCCTTCGCTTCTTCCCTATACAAATCTCCAGCATATATACGAGGAACATCGAAACGCTCTGAAAGCATCTTTGAAATAGTGGAAGTACCAGAACCTCCAGGACCACCAACAACAATTACAATTTTCTTTTTTCTTTGAGTCATACTACGATATATAGTATATTAATAGGCATACAATGTCGAGAAAAGAAAAACCTAAAAGAAAGGTATCACATGTAAAATATGGTCCAGATAAATCCATATTACTATTCGTAATAGTTATGGCTATATTTGGCTCTATCATGATTTATGATGCAAGTGTATATAAAGCAAATCAAGTATTCAATGATCAGTTTTACTTCCTTAAATCACAAGTAACATGGCTAATATTAGGAAGTATACCTGCATTAATTCTCTATTTCATTGACTATAGAAAGTTACTTAAATTCTCTTTTTTGGG
>LBOT01000025.1:1252-2083 GCA_000989675.1 candidate division WS6 bacterium GW2011_GWE2_33_157 | reverse complement strand
GTAGTTATGTACTTCTCATACTGGTTAGCAAAAAAAGAAAACAAATCTACAAAATTACAAGAATCTCTTAAGAAATGGTTTACAAATAATTTTTTAAGCTTCTTTGCAATCTTCGCAGTTGTTGCTCTTTTAATACTTTTAGAACCAGATTTAGGTACAACAATGATTATAGGTGTTACCGCATTCGGAATGTTTTTTGTTTCTGGCAATGATAGAACACATACTGTTGGATCAATAGGGGTCTCACTCCTTGCGATTCCTCTTGTCTTAATTGCAGCAATATTAGAACCATATAGAATATCTAGAATAAAAACATTCTTTAATTTAATTCTAAAGGGTGAAGTAGCCGATCCTCAAGGAAGTGGATATCAAATGCAACAAATATTAATTGGGATTGGAAGTGGAGGCTTCTGGGGCAAAGGTTTTGGACAATCTAGACAAAGATTTGGATATCTAGTTGAAAATACAGCATTTACAGATTCCATATTTGCCGTTATCTTGGAAGAATTAGGCTTGTGGGGAGGAACCCTCATTGTGCTCTCTTGGATATTTTTTCTTTGGAGAGGATTTAAAATTGCACTACGAGCTGTAGATAAGGAGGGACAATTACTTGCAACTGGTATTACAATATGGTTAACATGCCAAGCTTTTTTCAATATGGCTGCTAATGTAGGATTAGTTCCTTTAACAGGAATACCACTACCATTCCTAACCTATGGAGGATCTAGTACAATAGTAACATTGATGGCCTTTGGTTTACTTTTAAATGTTAGTAGATACAGTAAAAATGCTTAAATCAGAAATTAAAATATTGTTAACAGGAGGTGGTTC
>LBOT01000025.1:0-1167 GCA_000989675.1 candidate division WS6 bacterium GW2011_GWE2_33_157 | reverse complement strand
AAACAATTTAAAGATTCTAAATTTAAAACCTACTTTATTAGAGCTGGTAAATTACAAAGAAAATTTGCATTTTCTACTTTAACATTACTTCTTCGCTCTATACTTGGTTTCTTTGATTCTTTACATATTCTTCACAAAGAGAATCCATCAATTGTAATATCTACAGGAGGGTTTGTATCTGTTCCAGTATGCATAATTGGAAATATCTTAGGAAAAAGAATATACCTACATGAGCAAACTGCTTCTGTTGGACTTGCAAACAAAATAGTAAGTAAATTTGCCAAAAAGATATATGTCTCCTTTAAAGAATCTATCAAATATTTTGATTCAACTAAAACCAAACATGTTGGTAATATCCTTAGAAAAGAGATATTTAGAACAGAATACAATGAAAATACCAATGAAGAAATTGTTCAACTTATAACTAATAGAAACAAACTTCCTTTAATATATATATCTGGAGGAAGCCTAGGATCGCATATCTTAAATACAAAGGTATTAGAATCTTTAGATATACTTCTTGAATTTTACAGAATAATACTTCAGACGGGTGATAATGAAATATTTAAGGACTTTGATAATGCTCAAAACATTAAACAAAGTTTTCCAGAGGGTAAGAAGGCTAGGTTTGTAGTTGTATCATATCTTAATAAGGATGATATCGGATATGTATTAAATAATATGGATATATTTGTTGGAAGATCTGGAGCTAATACAGTGTATGAATTAGGAGTATTAAAAAAACATGCCTTACTCATTCCTATACCATGGGTAACACATAATGAACAATTCTTAAACGCAAAAGTGCTAAAGGATATTGGCTTAGCAAATATATTAGAAGAGAAATACCTAAAAGAATCTAACCTTAAAGATGAGATTGAAAGATTAAGAGAACAGATTAGAGTTAGAAAAATTGATATAGAAAAACTAGATTCTCTCTTCCCAAGAAATGCTACTACAAATATGTTAGAGGATATATTCCAAGATTGTTCAAATTAATCATAGTTTTGTATTTAGTAGTAATTCATATATACTTTGTAATATGAAGATAAGCCATAATAGTTCACTAAAAGAGCTTAATACTTTTAAGGTAGATTGTATTACCAAAACACACATCGTTGTTGAAAACAACAATGATTTTAAAGATAAAGAATTTCTTAAATATAC
>LBOT01000024.1 GCA_000989675.1 candidate division WS6 bacterium GW2011_GWE2_33_157 | reverse complement strand
CCACTCTCCCTCTATAATCTTACCCTTTCTACTAGACATTTTTTCTGCACCTGGAAGCTTAACCATACCATGTGAGACATGCTTAGAACGGTTAGCAATACCTGTACTCAGGTGCGAAAGAGCATCTAAAACCACCTTGAAGTAACCACTCTGTTCGTTAGCCGTAATTACTACTGACTCGTCAAAATTAACATCTTCAAATTTCTTAAATGCTAATGCCAACTCCTTTGCTTCATATGTTGGAAGACCCTCACTACTTACAAATACCCTTGTGTGTAACCCCTTAGACTCATCTCCCTTGTAAACTATTGATCCTGAATCTGTGTTAAATATTTTGTTTCCTTTTTCATCAACATTACTTAATACAATATTCAATCCATAGTTACTCATCTCACTTTCTAAGAAATATTTATCAAATTTTGTATTAGTTCTTTCATATATTCTTTCAAAATACTCCATACACCAATCCCTACCCTCATAGTACCATTCCTCTATTTCCTTTAAATCTCTAAAGTACTCTTTCTTTTCAAGAGAAGGTATATACAGAGAGAATATGAAATAATTAATGTTTTTTACCTGTTCAATAGCTATTGGGTTTTTAACATCATCATACATATTAAAACCAAGCATATATGCTTCTCCCAAATACTTTACTCTCTCTACTAAATCTCTATTTTTTAAATCTTCAAAAGATATTCCGTCTCTAGCAAAAAGTAGTTTTAATCCATACATTGTTTTAGCTACGTGTAATCCTACATCTCCTTGATAGTTCGCACGAACAACTGAGGCTCCTAGCGCCTCTCTAAGCCTAGCAAAAGATTCCCCTACCATGTTTGTATATAGGTGGCCAATATGGAGGATTTTAAAGGGGTTAGGGTCCGTGTATTCAATGATGTACTTCTTCCCTTCATCCAAATCTAATTGTGATATACCATTTTTAGATATACTTTCTACCTTGTTTAAAAGATACTCTTTTGAAAGAAAGAAATTTAAAAAACCAGGTCCTGCTACCTCAATTTTTTCAATATCTACATCCTTTGGATACCTATTTAATATTGTTTCTGCAATATCTCTTGTACTTAAACTAAGCATCTTAGATATTTGTAATGCAACATTTGATGTTAAATCTCTACACCCATTTCCTTAACAATACTTAGTAAATTCTCTGATATCTTCTTCTTTACCTCTATCATATATTCATTAGTATACATTAAAACGCACTCGGAAGGAGTCGAACCCTCAACCCTCGGTTCCGAAGACCGATGCTCTATCCAATTGAGCTACGAGTGCACACCGTACCCGGACAGAATCGAACTGTCAACCTTTGGTTCCGCAAACCAATGCTCTATCCAATTGAGCTACGAGTACATATTAAGCGTAATTTTACCACAATTATCCTACTTTATCTGTATATTCCCTTCCTCATAGGTAACTAAATATTGCACATTCAGGCTTTTAAATCTTTGCACTGTTTCACTACCTGGATGACCAAAGGAATTGCCCTCTCCAACAGAACAAATGACAAGTGAAGGAGAAACTCTTTCTAGAAATATTTTACTACTTGATGAGTTAGAACAGTGATGTCCACCCTTGAGGGTGTCATAATTTGAACCAATGAGTCCACCCTGAAGTATAACCTCCTCTGCGGGAGTTTCAACATCAGACATTAAGAGGAACTTTTTACCAAGGTATTCAAAATCAACTACAATTGAATCATTGTTGATATCTCCATCAAAGGGTTTATAACAAACCCCATAATCTTCACCTTTAACTGGCCATATGATATTCATATCTATATCTCCCAACCTTATAGTATCTCCGGCACTTACCTCTTTTAAATTATGATACTTTTGTAATAAATACTCATAGTTTTCATTTTTGTTACACCCTGGATAGTAAAAGATTGTATCAACACTGTAATACTTCAAAACCTCCAAAAGTCCAATTAAATGATCATCATGCGAGTGTGTAAGTATTACATACTCGATCTTCCTATCATATATTGGCACATACTTAGGAAGTTCATACAAAATAGACATATCTGGCCCACCATCTACCAATATTTGAGTAGTACCATGCTGTATTAACGTTGCATCTCCCTGCCCTACATTCAAAAATACAACAGAATTCTCATACTTAACAGATATTAAGTACACCAACCCAATAATTACCCACACCAAAGTCTTAACAATATTTTCTGTCATTTATATATCTTACTCTAGAAATATAGTAGTTAGAAGAAGAAATTGGATATTTGATTAAACAAAAGATAAAGATACTTAGATATATGAAGATACCAAATATATATGGATTAATGCTTAACTCTACCATATCAATATTAGATGATATCTGTACAAAATATTTAAAGATTAGTAGTTGAACATATGGTATTAAAAATAACAGCTTTAAAGAAGGAAATATGAAATTTAAGAGTGTAGCACCAAGTCCCCAAAATATTGAACCACTGATGATTGGAATAATCAATATATTACTAATTACAGAGATTACAGATACCTTACCAAAGAAAAGAATTGATACTGGAACAGTAAAGAGAATAGATATTACAGAGGGTAATACACTCTCTTTTACAAATTTAGACCGTATTAACTTTTCAAAACAGCTAGGTAAGAATATTAACCCTGTAGTAGACAAGAATGAGAAAAGAAAACCAATATCATATATAAGGAATGGATTAAAAAGCATTAGTAATGTAATACAAAGAAGTAATGATGAAAACTTGTTACAGTACCTCCCTATAAACAAGGCAAAGAAATATATACTACTCATTGTAGAAGCTCTAATGAGGGAAGCAGAGAAACCAGAAAATATTGAAAAGAGTAATATACCAAATATCTTTAAAATATTTACAAATCTACCATTAATACGCCTTAATATTACATCTATACCATTGGCTACAAGTGCAACATTGTATCCTGAAGCTGCAATAACATGTGATACTCCTGTATTTCTTAAAGCCTCATTAAAACCATCTGTAAATACTCTCTTACTACCAAACATTATCCCAATTAAAAGTGAACTCTCTGGTTCAGGAATAGCTCTTTCAACTACTCTTTCTAATGAATATCTAATCTCAAGTGGCTTACTACCACCATTTTTACATTCATACTCTAAAACATCTAATATTGAATATATACCCTTTCTAAAGAGATATCTTTTGTAATCGAATTCTGAGAAGCTGCTTGGTTGCACGACTTTTACACTCAATTTACATCTTTGACCAGCATGTAAATCAGTGTATTTAGCAAATCTGATCAAAGAACTACCTAACCCACCCTTACCTGAATCAAACAGGAAAGTATTACTACTCTCTCTGGAGGTAACAACCCCCGTTACCCACACATTTTTACCAGTGAAACTATGGATTTTTTGAATTTCAGATGTAACTTTCTCATATTTTGAGTACAACGAGATACAAGCAAGAAAGGAAGATAGTAAGAAGATAATATAAATAGTTCTAAAAAAGTATACACCCATAATTACCCTGTATGAAACAATGAAAAGTAGAAAAAGTATTAAGCTAGGAAGCAAAGAGTTAAATATTCCTACAGATGTAAACCCTACACCATTAAATATTGTCTTTTCTATAAGAATGGAGCCTGAAATGACTGTAACTAAAATTGTAAAACAGAGTATTAGCACCTTGTAATCAATGAAAAACAGCATTAAAGCAATATATCTTTGTTTTAAGACACTTAAAGACATATACCTTCCTTAAATTTGTTAAAGGTAGCTTCCCCTATGCCACTTACATTAAGTAAATCTTCTAATTTAGTATATGGTCTACCATCTATTATCTTTTGTGCTGTAGAAGGTCCTATACCATCTAAGGAATCTAGTTCATCCTTACTACCCTCATTTATACTTATACACTCCTCTTCCACTTCATCACCTTCTTCTGCTGTATCAGGTATTGTTATCTCTACAATCTCTTTAGGTAATTGAAAATTAAGTAGTGTACAGTTGTAATCACTTTCAAATGGTATATATATCTTTGCATTATCTATCATTGCTGTAGCCATATTAATTTTCATAGAGATATATTTAAAACCAGCATCAGGAGTAAATCCTTTAGCTTTTTTAATAGCGTCTACAACAGTACTATCCTTTTCAAAACAGTAAACACCTGGAGATTTAACTGCACCACTAATATCAATTTGTATTGGACATGGATCAAATACTGGTTCTTGCTCTATTTGTTGATCACACACGGCTTTTACCTCAGGTTCTTTAATTTCCTCTATTACACTCTCCTGCTTAAAAGATGAGATTATACCTATTACATCAATCTTTTCTATATTACCTACAAAAAGGGATGACATATATCCTAATATGTAAAATATGAGGAGGTAGAAAATATTTTTTACTTTAACTGAACTTTCCATTTAAACATTTTAAATGGAAGTTATTAAAAGTATCTTAATATGGATATCCTATAGGGTGTTATTCGTGAATTTGAATGTTTTCAATTACAACATCATTAATTGGCTTATAGTTGTCACCTAGTTCTACCTTTGTGATTGACTCTATTACTGCAAAACCTTTAGTTACTTCTCCAACAACGGGATATTGGCCATTTAAATTTTCTTTGTTTGCATTTGGTAATACAATGAAAAATTGAGATGCATTAGCCATACCTACTTGATAATCCTCAAAGCTCGTAAGGTTTTCTTGTTCAACGATATAGCCGGGATCACCATTACCATCACCTTTTGTATCTCCTGCTTGAATTACAAAGCCTGGTATCACCTTATGGAATGTTAAACCTTCATAGTATCGTTCCCCTATTAAAAAAAGAAAACTATTTACATTCTTAGGTGCTAAATCTTCATACAAGTCTATATAGATCTCTCCATATATTGTTGTTACAACTACTGTGTAGTCCACACCATCCTCTAAAACACTATTTGGGCTATCATATGCCCCCTTTTCTGTTAGAAGGCCTTGTGTAGGATTGTATAGTCCCTTGTTCATTGCAAAAACAATTAATACGCAAACTACCAACAGTACTAATGCCAGTAGTAAAAACTTCTTTTCATTACCTAACGATTTTAATATTCCCATATCAATATTGTATCAAATTACTTAGCCCACCAGAATGATTGCTTTACCCCTTCGTTGTTAAACCATTGACCATGTCTTAATACTTGATCCATGTTAGGTCCAGATGTATCAAAATTAACAGTTACATTAGAGAGGTTTGAAGATATCCCATATTTAGATGTCGTATATATGAAACGATATTTCATATATATGTCATTGTTTGAAAAAGGCACCTCTTCATTTTGCCTATATATCGATATAAGTTCAATATCTCTTAAACTAGATATGACATCTGATTTCATATTTATGACATAATTGGGTACAAATCTATTTAAAAACACATCCGTCGGAATATATTCTTCCTGCCATTTAAGTACAGATGCATTTAAACCAAATCCTGTTGTAGGAAAGGTACTACCCTCCTTCCATGACTCTACCTCTACCAATCC
>LBOT01000023.1 GCA_000989675.1 candidate division WS6 bacterium GW2011_GWE2_33_157 | reverse complement strand
TCATACATGCTTGAGAATGATGGTGAATGTAATCTTATATCTTTTCATAATTTTCTTCTTAATTTAACAAATAGAAAAACAAAAAGAAGAAGTCTTGTCGTGTATATAGGAAGATTAAGAAAAAAGATTATATATGCAACTGGGTACAATATAATAAAGAGTAGATATAAATTTGGTTACTATATTGATTGTATCTAAACCTTTTTCTTCCATTCAGAAATCTTTGTTAACGCTTCCATAGGAGTAAGGTTATCTAAATCTAGGTTTTGAATATCCCTTTCTATCTCAGAATCCTTGGCCATAAAGAGAGGATATTGGTATGTACTTTTAATATTCTCTTCCTCTTTACTTTCTAATATTCCACTCTCTCTTACCTTATTTTCTTTTGAAAACATTTGTTCTTGTTCAAAACTTTCTAATATCTCATTAGCTCTCTTTATTAATTTCTCTGGTAATCCAGCCATCTTAGCAACATATATACCATAGCTTCTATCTGTACCTCCTTCTACAATTTTTCTTAAAAATATTACAGTACCTTCCTCTAGATCTTCTTCAACTAACACATTGTAGTTCTTTACCCTATTAGGTATCTTTTCAGACAGTTTAAGTAGTTCATGATAATGGGTAGCAAATAGGGTTCTTGATTTTAAATCATTTACTAAAAATTCTGCTAACGCCCAAGCAATACTTACACCATCATATGTACTAGTTCCTCTTCCAACTTCATCTAATACAATTAGGCTGTACTTGGTAGCATTGTTAACTATATTTGCAGCTTCATCCATTTCAACCATAAAGGTACTTCTACCACGAGATAGGTCATCTGAAGCTCCAACTCTTGTAAATATCCTATCTACTAAAGATAGTTCCATACTCTTAGCTGGAACGAAACATCCTATTTGTGCAAGTAAAACAATAGTGGCTACTTGTCTAATATATGTTGATTTTCCAGACATGTTTGGACCAGTAAGAATAGCCATAGAGGATTGCTCAAAATCAAGATATGTATCATTTGAAATAAACTCCTCATTATTAATACTTTCAACAATTGGATGACGACCTCCAGTAATCTTTATTAATCCCTTCATATTTCCCATCTCATATATACTTGGTTTTACGTAATCTTTTTCTTGGGCTAAATATGCAAAACCTGAAAGTATATCTAATTTAGCTATGCTGTTTCCTAACTCTTGTAATTGATTAATATATGGTATTAATGATTCTCTAAATTCAACAAATAGCTTATACTCTAACTCGTCTAATCTTTCCTGTGCAGTTAAAATTACACTCTCTTTCTGTTTTAATTCCTCTGTAATATATCTCTCTCCATTTACTAATGTTTGTTTACGAATATATCTTTCAGGGACTTTATCTTTTTGAGCATTTGTAACCTCTATGTAATATCCAAATACTTTGTTAAACCCTATCTTAAGAGAATTAATATTAGTACTTCTCTTTTCACTTTCTTCAAATTCCTTTATCCAACTCTTACTATCTCCTGATAGCTCTCTCAACTCCTTTACCTCACTGTTGTAACTTCCTTTAATGATTCCACCCTCAGTAATTGATGGGGGGGGAGAATCTACAATACAGTTATCTATACTTTCTATTAATGTTGTTAGAAGGTTATCATATCCATCTAAAATTTTTAGAAGCTCTGGTATTTTAGTAAATACCTCCCTTAAACTTTTAATATTCTCAAGTGATATCTGCAATGCTCAATATCACTTACCTTAGAAAGTATTTCCATACATTGAGAAAGTTCCTCCCCATTATTAAAAAATATATCTACAATGTTTGTTCTTTCCTCTATTTGTTTCTTTTCTATTAATGGATTAAGAATCCAAGAGTAGAGTAATCTCTTTCCCATTGATGTTTTAGTCATATCAATAACTGAAAAGAGTGAACCTTTAATATCATTACTATATGCGCTACTTACTAATTCTAGATTTCTAATGGTTGCTCTATCAAGTACCATATTACCTGTTAAATTTTTCTTTTTAGGCTTTTGTATATGCAAAGGGTTCATTAGCTGAGTATCCCCTATATGTTTTAATATCATAGCTATGGAGCAGATAGCAGCTTCTTTGTTTTCTAAACCTAAAGATTCAACATCGTTAATGGAGAAGAACTCTTTTATTAACTCTGTACTGTATTCAACATTCTGTAATCCTTTTCCAAGAAATTGTACAGGTAGAGTAGGGAACTTTATTTCTTTCTCATTTTCAAGTATTAAAACTTCAACTGGTTCAAATGAAGAAAGTACACTTTCAATATTCTTACTGTTGTATATTGTTTGAATCCAATAGAATTCTCCTGTTGATATATCACATACTCCTACCCCTAAATCTTTCTTAAGTTTGACAAAGGAGACTATGTAGTTATTTTTTATAGATTCACTCTCACTCTCATCTAATGTACCAGGAGTTACTATTCTTGTTACACCTCTTTTAACAATCCCTTTTGCTAATTTAGGATCTTCCAATTGATCTACAATGACTACACAGTAACCTGCTTTAACAAGTTTAGGAAGATATTGATTAATAGCCTTGTGGGGAAATCCTGCTAGGGGAGTAGGGTTACTACTTTTATCTCTAGCTGTTAATGTAATATTTAATACCTTAGAAGTTGTTTTAGCATCTTCACCGAATGTTTCAAAAAAATCTCCCATTCTGAAAAGTACAACCTTATCAGGATACTGTTTCTTAAATCTAAGATACTGATCCATCATTGGTGTTTGTTTGATATCCTGTTCCATTCTCTATTATACAATATAGTAAATACTATACAGTTTACCAATGAAATTACTTTTTACCAAGTATTAATTTTGCTTCCTGTTCAGAAACTAATTTACGGATATCTTTAACACTCTTTGGTAGCACTGATACTCCATATACTCCTTTTTGCACACAGTATTTTGTTAAATCTTTATTATCTTCAACCATTACAATAATTTCTTTTGAAGGGTGTTTAGATATATCAAATACTGTATCTACTATTTTAAATACACTATTTGTTCCTAAGTTATATCTCGCATCTGTTTCATCTATACCAAATCCTTGCATAACCCTTACTATTCTAGGCATATCTAATACAACACCATCTATCTTTGCATGTATTATTTCATCAGAAAGTATTATCTCTGTAGGATTATCCAATATTGCATATAGCTTGAATGTTGCAGTCCTTCTAAGTCCTGCTGCTAATAAGCTCTTTTTAAAATCCATCATACTAAACTCATTCATTGGAGAGTAAATACCAATATTCACATTTCTCTTTTTATATACATTCCTCACTCTTCTTACAATCTTTAATACTCTACTTAAAAGCTCTTTGTTTTTAAGGTAGTGTACAAGACCATGAGAAGAATCATCTAATGATTCATCTTCAAACTGTTTACCTTTTGTTAATGCTCTAAAATCCCAAATTTTGGATGAACCAAGAGAAAGTATTACCTCGTTTCCTTCCGCTAACTCAACATATTCGCAAATCTTCTCTGCTATCTCCTTAGAGTATTCTACAAACTTCTTATCTTCGACATATGCTAGTGGATGTCTACCATTCTCAATCATTATCTTATCTAAATCTACATGTACTAAACCATGAGAATTCCCAACTACATCTACTAACTCTTCTTTAGGGAATATTGGGTTTAAGAACACCTTAGTTGCACATGGTGGAAGATTCATATCATGAGGTATTTTTACTACAGAATCATCTACCTTAACACCTTTCATTTCTGCTGTTTCATTTTTTAGGAAATCAATACCAGAGAGATTACCCTCTTTGTAGGATTCAATAACTGGATGCTGAACGTTTGATGAAGTAGTATCAATTTCTTTTTCAGTATATACACTACCCGTATTACCATCTAATCGAACAGTATCTCCCTCCTTAAGAACAGAGGAGGCGTCTTTAGCACCAACAATTGCAGGTATATCGAATTCTCTACACATAATGGCTGAGTCACTTGTTAAACCACCACTTTCTAAAATCACACCACCAGAATTCACTATTAAAGATTTCATATCAGATGAGTATTCTTTAATAACGAGAATGCTCTTTTTACTTACAGCTATATCAGAACCTTCTTTAACATGTACTATATTTCCTACAACAACACCAAAGCTTGCACCTAATCCAGTGATTCTTAGATCTTCTCTTTTTACAGAATCCATTTTAATCTGATCATCTCTTTTATCTGAACTTTTTTTTGCAATATTTATTAACTTCTCTGTCAATGTATTACCCTCATGCTTGTTATTTTGAATAATTCTTTGAGCTTGTAATACAGCCTTGTCCTCAAGTACTCCAATCCCTACGTACTTCTCTCTACACCATTTAAGCACCTCACCCAATGTATCAAATTTATTAATATCTTCTATCTGTATTTTTTCTTCTCTAGATTTCTCATATAGATCTTTACTTTGTAACACCCATATCTTTCCACCTGCCATTACCCATTCGATAACTTGAGGTTGTCTAAGTTTGTTTTCAACAATTAATGATACTTTAGAAATTTCCATTAAATATTTATCCTCTATCTTTTGTCTATGATTCCAATTACTAGATATACGTATCTTTTCGAAATTGTTTTGCCCTGTACTCTTATTAAGTAACCTTATCTTCATCCACTCTTGAGGTGAAATCCTTTTGTCTAAGATAGACAGGTCTTTTTTGTTTAAGAGATATGTATCTGGAGTTAATTCTCCCAAAGCTATTGTATCTCCTAACCCAAACACAGCTTCTATACTTAATTTACTTGAATCTTGGGTAATAGGGTCTTGTGTAAATGAAACCCCTGAGACTTCTGCTTGAACCATTTTTTGAACAACTACTGCAAGCTTAACATCGGTAAGATTAATTCCCTTTGATGAGGCATATGCTACTGCACTATCTGTAAACATTGAAGAATATATTCTTTTAATTGAGTCTAATAAATTTTTACCACCTCTAACATTCAACTCTGTAGAGAAAATACCACTAAAAGACACATCAGGTGAGGATGGATATACTACTGAAGATCTTACAGAAACCCATGCATCAGTAAATCCTGATATCCTTGTATATGATGCAAGGATTGACTCTATGGTTTCATCATCAAAATCTGTCTTAAGAAATGATTTTAATACCTCGGACTCATCTGGATTACGTCCATTTTCGAGCAATTTCTCTGAATCTCTTAATAGAGATTCAGCTATTATCTTGTCATATACAAATGAAGATACTACAAAGAAATCAGGTATTGGTATATCCATATCCTTAAGTTCGAAAAGACTTAAACCTTTTCTTCCAACAACAGATTCCTTTAAATTCTTTGAGGTATGATCCTCCCAAAAGTAAACAGACCTTCTAATTTTAGGAAGTGATTCTGACATTTCACAGGCAGTAATATTAACTTGTTAAATGCTACCTTTAGCTTTAAGTTTTTGCAAGTCAATATAAAACTCATAGCATATCCTACCGATAACGATTACTGGTACTGCAAGCACTGCTCCCCATATACCAAAAAGGATTAAGAAGGCGGCAGCAGTAAAAAGTATCAATATCGGTCTAACACCCATAGCATTACCCATAACCCTTGGAATGATAAAGTTGTTCTCTATTTGCTGATAAACAATAAATATCAAAAGTATTGCTAATGCCGTTATTGGTCCATTCACAATTAAAGCAACTAGAAGTGGAGGAATAACAGCAATGGTAGCTCCCAAGGACGGTATTGTAGACATTAATGCAATAAATACACCCATAGGGAGAGCAAATGGAACATTAAAAAGTGCAAGAACTAATCCCAACACTGTTCCCGCAATTGTACTTACAGTAGCCTGACCAAGTAGCCATCTTCCCAATTTGGCTTCTACGTCTAAAACTAGTCTTTTAACTCTTTCTCTTTTTTCATCTGATGTAATCTTTATCAATCCCAAATCCAATATATTGTCATGATCTAATACTAGATATATTGAAAATATGAAAGCAGCAAAGAGTAGGGAAGTCCAACTAAAGACCCCTCCCAAAGCAACAGCTAATGTTTCAAAACTATCTACTAATGTTAATTTCTCCAACCAATCTGATACTGTCTTATTTATTACAGTCGAATCTAATCTGTAATCTCCAAATCCCAACCCATTAAAATTAGATGTAAAATTTTTAATCCATACAGGAACAGTATTTATTAGGTTATCAATCTGTCCAACTAAAGGTATCACAACTATAGCGATTATTGCTAGGAGTAGAACTATCCCAGTAAAGAATGTTAATACTACTGCCCAACCTTTTGTAAATTTCTTACTAACTAACCAATTAACTATTGGGAGTGCAGAAGACATAAGTACCACTGCAAAGAAAATGAAAAATGCTATAGAAGCAATCTGTTCACCAAAAAATATTAAACCTAATACTATAGTGAGCAAAAGTATTAATTTCCAGGAGAATTCTATTGATACTGTCGGATTATCGTGTTTTTCCATTGCTTTCTCCTTATTTATATTTAATACTTTTTGCATATTAATTAATAAAATATATTTATACAAATCATTATACCAACAATATGGAGATACAAACTAGTACTAATCTTTGGGTTTAAAGATTGGGATTAACCATGCAGCCATTATTGTTGTTATTGGAACTATTAATAATATTCCTATACTTGCCGTAAATGTTCTAACTATTTCTTCAGCTATTACATCTGTTTTTAATATATTTCCAACTCCTCCCGTATTGAAAGTGAGAAGCATAACTAACGCAAAGCTAGTACCAGCATAAGCAATAAACAAAGTATTAATCATTGAAGCTATATGATCTCTCCCTATATTCATTGCTTGAGAGTAGAGTTGTTTAACACTTAAATTCCTATTCACAGTATACAACTCATTAATAGAGGATACCTGACTCATAACAACATCATCCATAACACCCATTGCACCAATTAATATGCTAATGAAAAATACTTCAGACAAATTTATACTTCCATTGGTTTGACTTGATAAAAGGAAAGCTTCTTCGCTTCCAGAACCATCTACATTGATATAGTTCATAAAGATTTTAGCTAATATGGCAACAATGCTAATACCAATCATAGTAGATACAGCTGCTATTGTAGTTTTCAATTTGAAGCCATGGGACAGGTACATAATAAGGATGAGAGTAATAAACACTGTAATTATTCCAATTACCATTACATCACCACCAGCTAGAATTTTAGGAATTGCCCATGAGTATAGTAGAAAGACTGTAAATACCAAACTTAGTAGTGAACCAAGACCTTGTCTTCTTCCAATTGCTAATGAAAGAAATGCAAAAAGAAGAAGTAAGATTAAAATAGGTAATTCCCTTATATATCCAGTTATACTCCAACTACCTAGCTCAGTACCATCATCAAACTGAGATATATATACTCTATCTCCATCTTTAAACTTAGGTTTTGAACCCTCTGACATAACAGGTATTGTTCTTTCTGTTTCTTTAGTTCCATCTATCTCAACTAGATACTCAAAGCATGTATATCCTTCTGTTAAACCCTCTGAGCATTCTACTTCTTCACTCCCTCTAACAGTACCCTCATATGACTTCTCCACTTGTTGTGCATATGTATATCCTGGTAAAAAGAGATATATGAATAAGAGTGTAATAAAAATTGCTTTCTTCATATTTACCATTATACAAAAAAAGGAGAGGCTTACACCTCTCCTAATTTCAAACTCTCAAATCGAAATTAATGCTATCAATCCAAAAAGCATCATTAATTGATTTCCAAACAAAGTGTCAAAAGCTCCAGCTGCTTGAGGAATATCCTCATCTACAACAGCATCACCATTGACAGTACCAGTTGGAGAGTAACTTACCCTTATCTTTTCATCTAATGTTACTTGGTTTCCTGCACTATCTTCTACATATATAGAAAATACGTTTTTTCCTTCATCTAATGCTATACCCTCAATTCTAAAATTTCCCTTTGAATCAGATAAACCACCGAAACTCTCTGTCCCCCTTTTTACTTCTACCGATGCATTCCCCTCAGTTGTACCTGCAAGAGTAAATGTGTTTTTGTTTGTTTCTTGACCATATCTTAATGTTACAGAATCTTGAGAAGGTGCTGTCCAGTCGGCTATTGCAATCTTGCTTGTAGATCTTGGACCAATAGTTCGATTAGGGAAGCCCTTAACACCTGCAACTGATATTGCATATTCCCCTTCTTCATCTACTATATATTCATATGAGAATTTTGAGTCATCATCCAATTTTGTAGTATCAATCTTTTCTTCATTTACATATACAAAAACTTCATCAAAACCAGCAGCACTCCCTTTCACCATTATCTTGTCACCATTAGTAATGGATGTTACCTCATCAAGAGTAGGGGCTTCTAAATCTGGATTAAACAATGGTTCCTCTCTGTATCTAATAAAGGAGTAGATACCAAATGCAACAAGAAGTACACCCATTCCAATAAAGACGGATCCCACTAAACGGGAAATCCTTTCTTGATTTTGGGGTAAAGGTTGCTTAATCTCAACCTTACTTCTCATATCTGGACTTTTACTCTTAACTGAATTATCTGTATGGGCAGCATTTTTTATGTTTTTCTTTTTAGCCACTCCAACCTATATTAAAATTTATATACTTCCTATTAGATAGCATAAAATAAAAAATAAAATAGTGCAAGAAGAAAATAATACTGATAAAATACGGTATGAAGAAAATATTTAAAACATTTGTAACAATAACCTTAATCGGATTAGTTTTAATCCCTCTCTTCTACTATATCCTTTACCCAAATTACAATAAATTAATAGGACCTATAAAAAGATTTGATATACAGAGAAGTTCAGAAGAGATAATGTTTCAAATATTAACTACAGTAGTACCAACAAGAGATAAAGTTTTAGGGATATCCGATACAGTCAGTAATAGTAATAGCATCGAAGAAAGCCTTAGTAAAGACTTTGTATTAGAAAGAAAAGTCCTAGAAGAGATGAATACTAGAATTCTAATTAATTCAATAGAAGTAGACGGTCTAGTATATGAAGGCTTAGAATCAAAAACCATGGATAGAGGATTTTGGCATTTTCCTACATCAAATCTCCCAGGACAGAAGGGTAATGTAGTAATAATTGGGCATAGGTATGCAAAGCTACCCCCACAAAAAGATACTTTCTTTAATTTAGATAAAGTGAAAGTTGGAGATAAAATACAGGTTGTTCAATCAGATATTGAGTATACATATATAGTTGCTGATACAAGAGTTGTAGAAAAAAATGATATCTCAATATTACAAGACTTTACAGATTACAGAATAACTTTAGTAACCTGTACTCCTCTTTGGAGTGCTAAGCAGAGATTAGTCATTGTTGGTAAACTAGACAAATTGTATCAAAACACATAAAATACAATACTTTTTAAATTACACTAAAATATTTTCATGGATGATTTCTACACAAAAAAAGATATAAACGAATATACCTTTGAACTAACTATTAAAATACCTCATGATAGTTTTAAAAAATCATATGATTTACTACTCAAAGATTACTCAAAGGATTCTGATATGCAAGGATTTAGGAAAGGGAAAGTTCCTACATCTTTAATTAGTGATCAAGTAAAAGAGATGGTTAAATTTGAGACATTTGAGAAACTAGCTCCTATGTATATAAATACAGCTATTACTAAAGAGAAATTAGAACCAATTGCACCTCCAGAGTACAAAGAGATTCCAAAGATATTAGAAGATATTGATGTAATCTTTACAATTACAATAACTACAATGCCTAAGTTTAAATTAGGTAATATGAAGAATGTAAAAGTAAAGAAGGAAGATATAACCGTTGATGATAAGGAAGTAGAGGAAGCAATAGAGGAATTAAAGAAAACACAAAAGACAAAAGAGACTGAAGTTAATGATAAATGGGCAGTAGAAATTGCTAAGGTTATTAATGCAGATGAAGTTAAAACATTAAAAGAATTAAGAGAAAAGATTAAAGATGCCCTACATCAACAGAAGGAACACTATCAAATGCATCACTTACAAGATGAAGCTCTTTTTCTTGGAATAAAGGAAAGTAATATAGAGATACCACAACCAGCTATAAATTTTGAAGCTACTGAAAGAGAGAAATCTTTTAACGAGGATATGAAGGGTAGGGGTATTAAAATAGAAGATTTTCTTAAAGCAAATAATATAACAATTGAAAAAATGAGAGAGCTCTGGTTACAAGATGCAAAAGAAGCTCTACAAGCAGATACATTCTTAGGTATATATGCCGATTCAAAGAAAGTAGAGATAAGTGAAGAAGAATTAAATAAAAAGATAGAGGATATTAAGAGGGATCAACCTAATGTAGATAAGAATATATTTAGTAATACAGAGTGGATAGAATATATTAAAAAAGTAGAGAGAAAAGAGAAAGCTTTTAGACTCTTTATAGAAGAAGTACTTGGAAAAGAATTCTTAGATAGTCATAATTAATATTTTAATATTAATTCAATGTCATATTTAATACCAACAGTAATTGAAAAAGACAGGGAAGGGGAAAGAGCATATGATATTTTCTCTAGACTTCTTAAGGATAGAATCATATTTGTTAGTGGCCCTATTGAAACAGGTATGGCTAATACAGTAATCGCTCAGTTACTTTTTTTAGAAAAAGAAAATTCAGATGCAGATATTCAAATGTTTATTAATTCCCCTGGTGGAGCAATTAATGCAGGTATGGCAATACTAGATACAATGAACTATATAAAGTGTGATATATCAACTATAGCTGTAGGATTTGCAGCATCGATGGCATCCTTTTTACTTGCACATGGTGCAAAGGGTAAGAGGTTTGCACTTCCTAATAGTAAAATTCATATTCACCAACCTCTTGGTGGAGTAGAGGGTCAAGCAAGTGATATCGCTATTGAAGCAGCAGAGATAATAAAAACTCGAGAGCAGTTATACCGTATGCTTGCTAAACAAACAGGGCAGAGTGTAAAACAAATAGAAAAGGATGCAGATAGAGATAAATATTTTACTGCAGTTGAAGCTAAAGAGTACGGGTTAATAGACAAAGTGATTACTAAAAGATAGAGAACAAATTGTTAATATAAAGCAAACCAATTTATATAAATAGACTATGGGAATAGAAGAAGAGGATTTTAAATTAGAAGACATATTGAAGAATTTTTCTGTTATAGATTTATCTATGCTAGGGTTGAACCAACAAATAGATTCTAATGGTCAGGTAATTGATTACAAAAAGATAGAATACTATATGAAGAACATTTTAAATGAATTACCAGAAGAAATAGGAGCTCTGTTTTTCTTAAATACCTGTGTAATAAGAGAAACTGTTCCTCCTGGGGAGATTCCTAATGTTTTGGATTTTCCTTCTCTTTTAGAATATCTACAAGAGAATAATATTCACTAATTGAAAATTTAGATATTTAGATATAGAATACCCCATATAATAAATTATGTGCTTTCACTAACATGTATATGTCCAATGATCCAATTGAATCAAATAGAAAACAAGAGTCTCTAGATTTTATTAAATCTCAAATAGAAACAATGCTTAAGTATGCAGAGAGAGGGCAGATAATTGATGAGGTTGTATTTGATATTAATCTCAGGGATATCAAAATATATATGAATATACTTCAAGGTAGTCAGGATTTACCATTTAAACTTTCTTTAATTAGATCATCTATTATAAATAATGAAGAAAAATTTATGATGTTATGTGATTATACAGGTATAAATAATATAGATATGCCACAGAAGGGAGAACAAAGGGTATACTTTATAGAGAGTTCCGATTTCGCAGTAACCTTTATTCCAATGCAATTACATAGTAATCAAGTTAATATATTTATGGAACCTTTAGAGGATTCTCCCAAGTTTGTAAGAGATATGTGGGAGGATTTAGATAAGAAGAAGGGTTTAGATGATTTACAATTTGTTAAGTTTGATTAAGAGAGTATTTAATTATAAAATACTTAATATTAGGGCGATTAGCTCAGCTGGTTAGAGCATCACATTGACATTGTGGAGGTCACAGGTTCGAGTCCCGTATCGCCCACCAT
>LBOT01000022.1 GCA_000989675.1 candidate division WS6 bacterium GW2011_GWE2_33_157 | reverse complement strand
TAGATATCAATGATACTGTAGTAGACTTTGCATTTAGGGTACACACTGATATTGGCAATAGTATGGTGTCTGCTAAAGTAAATTCTAAAGCAGTTAAGCTTGATTACAAAGTACAAACAGGAGATATAGTAGAAATAAAAACTCAAATGGGAAAAACTTCTGTAAAACAAGACTGGTTAATACATGCTAATTCAACTACAACCCAAGCAAAAATACAAAGAGCTTGGAAAAAATAACAAATATTAGTAAAATCAACAAATGAGCAAAAAGACAAAACTATTTCAAAAAATATTTAGTATATTCATAGCAGTATTAATGCTTGGAAGCCTTGCTATTCCAATAGTACTTGCAATACTAGATGTAAAATAAATATGGATTCAATATCCCTTGATAGCTCAATCATAGAACTGAAAGGTATAGGGTTGGCTCAAGCAAAGAAATTTGAAGACTTAAATATCACTACAGTAAAAGATTTACTTTTTCATATCCCATTTAGATATAGAGATACATCAGATATCTTAAATATTGAAGATTTCAAATATCTTCAGGAGGGAACTTTCTTAGCACAAATTGTTGAAGTCAAGAACATATATACAAGAGGAGGAAAGGTATTAACAAAAGTAAAATTAATAGATCAGTATAACTCTACACTTGATATCTCATTCTTCAATCAAAGCTATCTTACAAAGACATTTAAACATGGAGAGTGGTATATCTTTGATGGAAAAATGTCCGAGAAAGGTAAAAGTAAAAACATATATAACCCTAAATATGAGAAATATACAGGTGATCTTTCCTTACAAAGACATTTAGGAAAAATACTCGGTATATATCACGAAACAGAAGGACTTTCATCAAGATATATTAGAAATACCATATTAAATATTGAGAAAGGAATTCCCCATTTAGTGCAAGATCCACTTCCAAAGGAAATACTAAACGATTACTCACTTCTTCAATTAAACAAAAGTATTAAAGAAATACACTTTCCATCATCACAAGACAGTATAGTTAAAGCAAGAGAAAGACTCTCTTTTGATGAAATGCTAAGAATCTCTGTACAAATAGAAAAAGATAGGAAAAGAAGAAGTAAATTAAGAACAGAAAAAATAATTGAAGACAAGCAATTAACAAAAGAATTTCTTAAATCATTACCTTTTACACTTACAAAAAACCAGTTAAAAAGCATAAATGAAATACTAAAAGATATATCTAAACCACTACCAATGCATAGACTACTTAATGGAGATGTAGGAAGTGGAAAAACAATAGTAGCAGCAACAGCTATATTACAATGCATAAGGAATAATTACTCTGCAGTAATACTTGCACCCACAACAGTACTTGCACAACAGCACTATGAAACTTTTAAGAAAATACTTAAACCATTTGATATAGATATTGAGCTATGGATATCAACAAAGAAAACTAAAAGTACATCACCAAACAAATTAATAGTTGGAACACATGCAATACTTTTTAAAAGTGATATACCAGAGAATCTTAACTTGGTAATTGTAGATGAACAACATAGGTTTGGAGTAGAGCAAAGAGAACAGTTACTAAAAGGAGACAAGAAAACTCCTCACTATTTAACAATGACTGCAACACCCATACCAAGAAGTTTAACAGAAATAATATTTGGAAATGTTGAAGTCTCAATAATAAAAGAGAAACCAAAAATGCAAAAGGAGATTATTACTAAGTATGTACCATATGTTAAAAGAACAGATTGTTTTAAATGGGTTGAAAAGAAAGTAAAAGAAAGTAATTTCCAAGAACAAGTCTTTATTGTTTACCCCCTTATTGAAGAATCTGCAAACTTTGATGCTAAAGCAGTATTAACAGAGTATCAAAATTTAAAAAATATCTACTTTAAAGATATTAAAACTGAATTACTACATGGAAGATTAAAAGAGAAAGAAAAAAGTGAAATATTAGAAAAATTCAGAAACAAAGAATTTAATATATTAGTAACAACATCTGTAATTGAAGTAGGGATAGATATACCAGACGCAACAGTAATGATAATAGAAGATGCACATAGATTTGGATTAGCACAATTACATCAATTAAGAGGAAGAGTAGGTAGAGGAGAGAAAGAATCCTACTGTTTTGTAGTTGCAGGAAAAAATGAAGAGAGTACTGAAGAAGTGAAAGAAAGATTAAAATACTTCGCATCTCATCCCTCTGGTTTTGATGTGGCAGAGTATGATTTAGAAAGAAGAGGACCAGGAGAAGTATATGGAATAAAACAATCTGGTATACCTCAATTTAAGATAGCTTCTCTTTCAGATATAAAGTTATTCAAAAAAACAAAGGCTGTTGCTAAACAGTTAATAAATATGGATAATATTGACCTTGAATATACATTAGAAAACATATTTAAATAATGAAAATACATATAGTTCTAGATAACATTAGATCAGCTTTCAATGTAGGAAGTATATTTAGATCAGCAGATGGAGCAGGAAGTGTTAAAAAGATATATCTTTGTGGTATGACTACAGAGATAAATAATCCTAAACTAGATAAAACAGCTCTTGGGGCTACAGAAATGATTCCTTCCGAACACTATGATTCCACACAAGAAGCAATTGATGAACTTAAAGAAATGGGTATTCCAATATATTCAGTAGAATTAACAGAAGATGCAAAAAATTTTCAATCTATTAAATACCCAACTGAGCTTGCATTAATATTTGGTCATGAAAAAAGAGGTGTAGATCAAGAAATACTTAAGAGAGTAGATGAGAAAATATATATTCCCATGAGAGGAAAAAAGGAATCTTTAAATGTTGCTAATTGTGCCTCAATAATACTGTATGAGATAACGAGAGAGACTTAGTTTCTATCTGCTTTTCTGATATCATATTTATCAATGAAGATTAAAAAGCCCAAAATCTCTAAAAGATCCATAATTATAGCTGCAATACTCATTTTACTTTTAGGTATACCTACTGCATATCTTGTTTCCATTAGAAATCAAGAAGAGAGTGGTGCATGGTATAACTCAAGTTGGCTATACAGAAGATCCATATCTGTTGGAAACCCAGGTAGTACACTAACAAACGAAGATGTATTAATTGAAGTTGATACTGCAACTTTGGTAACAGCTTCTAAATTACAAGCTGATTGTGATGATCTAAGATTTATTGATAGTGATGATTCTACTCCATTAGCATACTGGGTTGAGGGTGGATGTAATACCTCTACTACACATATATGGGTTCAAATTCCAACCTTAAATAGTGGTGGAGAAACGATATACATGTACTATGGTAATACTTCCGCTACTAACTCAGAACAAACATGGACTGGTAAATTCTATCTAATGAAAAACTCTGCTTGTGACAGTGGATGGACAACGGAATCGAATAGTGGGGGAGACTTCTACCAGAAATTCCCAAAGCCATCCTCCTCATATGGTACAACTGGAGGCTCTACAACACATAACCACGGTAACTATAATTTAACAACATCTGTTGTGTCATCAGGTGCGAATACAAATACAAGTGGAACAAATAATATAAGTATTGGGCATAGTCATAATTTTACTCTAGTTACAGAGGATAATACTTCTGTATTGCCTCCATATTTGGATATGATTTTCTGTTCAAATAATGATCTTGTACTAAAACAGTATACAATTGCAGAATTTACATCCACAGTATCAGCTAGCTTTACAAGATTTTCAGCCCTAGATACACTTCTCCCAAGGGGAAATTCAACATACGGAGGAACTAGTACTGCTACAACACACACACATAATACCACTACTGTTACATCTGGAGTCCCAAGCGCAACTGGTACAAATGCAACAGGCGCAGTAAATATTCCCTCAAGTACCCATACCCATAATGCTGCAGCTAGTGCAACCACTGCTGGAAGTCAAGTTCCCCCAACTTTGACAACAATCTTTGGTCAAGCAAATAATGATTTAATGGCACCTACTGGAACAATTGTAATGTCTAATGCAACACCTCCTCTAGGTTGGACAAGATTTTCGTCTCTAGATGGTTACTATCCTACTGGAGGAAGTACATATGGTAATGCCGGAGGAGTTTCTTCACATACCCATAATCTTCCTGCCCTTTCATTTACAGCAACTTCAGACTATGTTCTTGGGGGAACTGCGAACCCAAAACTTTCTCTACCAAGTGCAACACATACACACTCTACTTCCCAAAGTGCAACAACTTCTGTTAATAATGAACCTCCATATATATCTACTCTTTTCATTCAAAAGAAAACCTCTCAAACTGTTACTGTAAACAATGAGGAAGTGGATAATCAAGCTCCAAACCAACCATCAGATCTATACACAGAAGGAGCTCCAAACCCAACAGGGGTAATTGATCTAACTCCAGAATTTAGTGCTGTATTTTCTGATCCAGATACCGCTAATACTGGTACATACTATGAAATAGAGGTCAATACTAACAATACATTTACAGGAACTGTAATGTGGGATACAACACAAACAGCCACAGGCCCAATTACAAATGGAGCAAGATCATCTGATTTTTCATATGCGGGTACTGCTTTAACAGAAAATGGAGTAACATACTATTGGAGAATACGATTTTGGGATAACAATGGGGCAGTAAGTAACTGGTCTACAACTGCAAATTTCACTATGAACACTTCTAATGTAGCACCTGATGCTCCATCTGTACCTTATGCCGAAGGAGTTACAAATCCTGCAACGGTTACTGATTTAACTCCAGAATTTAGTGCTGTATTTACTGACAGCAATGCACCAGATACTGGTGCATACTATGAAATAGAGGTCAATACTAACAATACATTTACAGGAACTGTAATGTGGGATACAACACAAACAGCTACAGGCCCAATTACAAATGGAGCAAGATCATCTGATTTCTCATATGCAGGTACTGCACTTACAAGAGATGGTACTACATATTACTGGAGAATCAAGTTCTGGGATAACAATGGGGCAGTAAGTAACTGGTCTGCAACACAACAATTCACAATGGATACCAATGTTGCCCCTAACGCCCCAACTTCACCTCTTGCTGAAACAGCTACAAACCCTGTTAAAGTAAGTGATATATGAAATTGAAGTTAATACTAACAATACCTTCACTGGTACCGTTATGTGGGATACTGGACAAACTGCTACTGGACCAATTACTAATAATACAAGATCCTCCGACTATATATATGCTGGTACAGCTTTAACACTTGATGGAGTTACATATTACTGGAGAATTAGATTCTGGGATGACTCTACAACTGTAAGTGATTGGTCTACAACTCAACAATTCACTATGACAGGAATACCAAACAATCCAACATCACTTCTAACAGAAGGTGCTACTGATCCAACAGGAGTAACAGATACAACTCCTGAGTTTAGTGCAATATATTCCGATCCTAATGCAGATAACGGTACCTCCTATGAAATAGAGGTCAATACTAACAATACATTTACAGGTACAGTAATGTGGGACAGTGGACAAGTAGCAACAGGCCCAATTACTAGTGGAAATAGATCTACAGATATTTCATACGCTGGAACAACATTAACTA
>LBOT01000021.1:5895-6348 GCA_000989675.1 candidate division WS6 bacterium GW2011_GWE2_33_157 | reverse complement strand
TTCTTAACTTCAATGCATTACTCTCATCTCTTTCTAATCTCTCCTTGGTATTAAATCTAGTAACAGATTCATAATGTATTAACTCCGCATAAGGAGTATATACATTGTATAAACTCATTTCAAATAATCTAATACCTAAATCTACATCCTGATAAGCAGGATCAAACTGTTCATCAAAACCACCCATATCTATAAATCTTTCCCTATTTACCATTACACAAGCACCAGTAACTGCTAAATAGTTTCTAACATTAACAATAGCACCATTGTAACCAAAATCATCGCCACTACACAACCTATGTGAATGAGCTGCAGCTCCCCCTGCCCCAACTATTACACCAGCATGTTGTATCCTACCATCCTCATAGTAAAGCCTAGCCCCTACACTACCTACCTCAGGTAATTGTGCAAACTCTAACATAGATTCTAACCAACCATCATTTAAAACTTTAA
>LBOT01000021.1:0-5817 GCA_000989675.1 candidate division WS6 bacterium GW2011_GWE2_33_157 | reverse complement strand
TTGTATCCTCTTCCTCAGACCTGTTGTTAACTATTACAATCTCATAATTACTGTACTTGGTATGCTTCTTAATACTCTCAATAGCTCTACTTAAATACCCTATCTTGTCTTTAGTAGGAATAACTATACTAACCTTAGGATTACCATTTATATCAAACTTAACTCTCCAACTCCCCTCAAAAGGACCCTCTATTACCTTACCCGTGAGATTCCTTCTCTCTAAATATCTCTCCAATACTTTTCTTTGATTCTCATATGCCCAATCTTTGGCCCCGCTATTAGCTAAAGCCGTAGAACCAGGATACACTCTCCAATGATATAAAATCTTGGGAATATGAATGACATTCCAATTACCTCTAGTAACATATCTAAGAACTAAATCCCAATCCTGTGCACCCTCTGTTCCCTTAACCAAACCACCCAACTCTTCTACAACAGATCTTTTGTAACAAGTAGTATGAGTTGTATACATCTGTGCAGTAAGTGTATGTGGAGACCAATCTGGCCAGAAAGAAGGATCAAACCTTTTACCTTTTTCATCAATCTTATCGAAATCACTGTACAAGAACTCTACCTTAGGATTACTGTTAATACCCTTAGCTAACTCAAGTAAACAATTCTTTGATATCTCATCATCACAATCCATGAATACTACATACTCACCAGTAGCTAATGAAAGGGCATTATTACTATTCTCAATGATATTAATACCCTTAACATCTATAGTTGAAAACTTTACCCTATCCTCATACTCATTCTGAAATTCCTTTAAGAACGCCCTAGTCTCTTCTATATGCTCTGTTGATCCATCTGAAATACATATCTCCCAATTCTCATAAACTTGGCTTGTAATTGAATCTAGCGCTTTAGAAAGCATATCTTCAGACTTATTCCATACAGGAAAGATTACACTAAACTTAGGTTTAATCTTTAAAGAATTTAAATCCTCTATCATACTCTCCTCATTGAGATATTTTGATTCTATATTACTCATCCACTCTCCATACTGTATCTCCATGAGCTTTGAGCTATTACCACCACTTAATACAAATCTAAATATCTTTTTAAATACTTTTTTCAATGTAAAAAGTAAGCCCTGTTTCCTAACCAAAGTCTTAAACTGGACCATATATACTGGTAACCTATTAAATACCCTTTGGAAAATATCTATGATTTTCATATTTACTAAAATGTTTTACTATACTTCTCGACCATCTCTATAGGGTCCCCTATCTCATAGCTCTTATCTTCTTTTAACCAAAGCACTCTGTCTGAATATTTCTTTACAGAATCTAAACCATGAGATACAAAAAGAATTGTTTTCTTACCTCTAATATCTTGGAAATATTGATAGCACTTCTTTTGAAATTCTCCATCACCTACCGCCAATACTTCATCAAGTATTAGGATATCTGATTTAACTCTAATAGCTATGGAGAAGGCTAATCTTACCTGCATACCAGAAGAAAAGTTCTTTATACTCATATTTGCGAACTCTCTTAATTCTGCGAAGTCAAATATATCATCAATGTATTCATCTAATTCTTTCATCGTTAAACCTAAAATAGTACCATTAAGATATACATTCTCCTTTGCACTTAAATCAGGATTAAAACCAACACCCAACTCTAAGAAAGGAACTAGTTTACCATTAACCTCTACGTTACCTTCATCAGGTACATATATCTGGGATACTATCTTAAGTAATGTAGATTTACCTGCACCATTAGGACCTATTACACTAAAGAATTCTCCCTCTTTTACATCAAAGGAAAGATTATTCAATGCATGGAATTGCCTATATTCTGTCTTATGAAAAGGATTAAGAAACCTCTCTTGTAACGTATTCTTTTGACCATTAACTGGTATCTTAAACTCCTTACTTATATTTTTAACACTAATTGCAATATTTTCCATATTAGAAGTACTCCGCTATCTTTAAAATATTCTTCTTAAAATACCGCCTACCTACAAATACAAGAAGTATTGAACAAACCAAAGCAAGTAAAACAAATTTCAAATTTACAATCTCTCCATGTATTAATGCTTCTCTTACTGATTGGATGAAAAGAGCTATGGGATTGTACTCAACTATGAATCTATATTTCTCTGGGATCATTGCTACAGGAAAGAACACTGCAGAAGCGTAGAACATGAGTTGAAGTACCAACTCTGAAATATGTGCTAAGTCTCTTAAATGTACCATCCATATACTTGTAAAGAACGCTATACCGTACATACCGATGAACATAGTAAAACAAACTAGTAAGATATATCCTACCCCAAGTAAGGAGATATTAATACCAAGAAAAATTGCTACTACTAAGATTATGAAGAAGTTAATAAAGAGATTTATTAAAGACATTGTAAGAGCACTAATAACTACAATCTCTCTTTTGAAGTTAATCTTCACTATTAAACTAGATCTCTCCATTATAGAGTTTAATCCCCATGTAATTCCTTCATTAAAGAATGTATATATGATTAAACCTGATAATAGATATACTGCATACTGATTTGGAGTAATATCTGCAATAGAGCTTGAGAATGAAGAGAATACTACATACAGAATCATGAATAGGAAGAATGGTTTTAGTAGTACCCAAAAAAAACCTAAGATAGAACCCTTATATCTCATTTTAAAGATAGTCTTTACAAACTGTTTGTATAGATCTAAGTCGTTTCTATTCATGATTTCTTTTTAAAAATTCTTTTAAAGAAATTCCCTTGGAGTGTAATAGTTTCCAAACAAACCAAGAAAAAATATACCATATAGTTTCCGTTAATCCTACCAGAAAACCAAGTCTGCTTCCAATACTAATATCTCTATTTTTCATACTCATATAATTTCTTTTAAAACTACCCAATACAGAAGTACTACCCATATGATCATGATATACGGTACTTTTACCACAGTAATACAACTTAAATCCAAAATCCCTAATTCTTAAAGACAGGTCTACATCCTCATAGTACATGAACATACGAGAATTAAAGCCACCAACCTTATCCCAAGCTTGTTTAGTAACAAGTAATGCCCCACCACACAGTGCGTCAACCTCTTCAACAACATTAAACTTTTCACTATCTTCTTCTCCATCATATCTGTCGTAACCGAGATAATGTTCATCTAACTCAATTCCAGCGGAATTGATAATATACTTACCATCTTTTTGATTAGAATAAAGCATTTTACATCCAACAGCACCAACTTTTTCTTTGCCATTTACAACAGAAACTAACTCCTGTATCCAATTACTTTCTACTGAAATATCATTATTTAAAAATACATACGCATCATAGTTTGGATATTTATATACTCCGAAGTTATTACCCCTACCAAATCCTAAATTCTCCTTACTTCTAACAATTTTTACATCTGGATACCTTTGTCTAAGAAACTCTACTGAATCATCTGATGACGCATTATCTACAACCAATATATCAAACTCTGAGTATTCTGTTTTTGAAACAGATGGTAAGTGTTTTTTAAGTAGTTGTAATCCGTTGTAATTAACTATGATTATTAAAATTTTCATCCTTGAATTATACCTTACTCGCTAATATGAATACATAGATTATATATGCTATATTATATTAATATATATAACTTGTGATTTTACTATATAATGTTTAATCTAAAAGGAAAATACCTTTTATTACCCCTACTCACACTAATATTAGTTGCACTACTACCTAGTAGTATACATGCAGCTAAAATAGAAACAGGGAATTACTCATTAGACAAACAATCCATTGTAGAAGATGATCTCTACGTCTCTGGAGACAATATAACCATTAGTGGTGTAGTAGATGGAGATGTAATAGCTACTGGACAAAACATCATAGTAGATGGAACAGTAACAGGAGATATATATATCTTTGGTAATACAGTAACAGTAGGAGGGAATGTATATGGAAGTACAATAGTAATGGGATCTACTGTAAGTATATCTGGAACATTAAGAGAAAATGTATATGTACTCTCAATGATTACAGATATAAATGCCAATATGGGTAAAGACCTAACAGTAGCAACAGGAACACTCAATTTAAGTGGTACAGTAACAGATGATATAAGGGTTGCAACAGGCCAAGCAACATCAGATGCAACAGTAGGAGGAGACTTCCTAATTGGAGGAGATAACTACACAGTAGATGAAAATGATGTATATGGAGAATTAATAACTACACCTAGAACAAACGATGTATTTAACTCTGATGATTTCAAATTTACAAAAAGTGACTTACTAGGATTTAACATAGGATTAACAATAGTCAGTTTCATTGGAATGTATATAGTAGGAGCAATATTAATATACTCTGCACCTGTAAAAACATTACAGATAGAGAAGAAGATAATAACCTCATGGGAAGACCTATTAAAAAGCTATGCAATAGGATTAGTGGTTCTATTTACATTACCATTACCAATATTCCTACTCCTACTCACTTTAGTTGGAGCACCTCTTGCCTTACTAATACTAGGCTTGCTCGTATTTATTACAATATTTGGAACAATATGGGCAGAATCTGCAATGGGACATAAGATATTACAATTAACCAAACATAAAGAAAATGGAAGATTCCTCTCCTTACTAATTGGAAGAGCAATATCCGTAATTGTAAGACTAATACCACTAATAAGTAGTATATATTCTCTCTCACTAGCAGTAATTACATTGGGAGCAGTTGTAAGAGTAAAGTATGATGCATTCGCAGAAGCAAAAAAGAAGAAATAGATAAGGGAAGATATAGAAACAAAAAGGGGGCTTAGCCCCCTTTCATTTTCTAATCAGTATTACTTTAGATATTCATCAATTATCTCTTTAAATGTTTCAAAAGGATATGCACCAGATATTAACTTACCCTTTACTGAACCATCACTACCAAGTTTACCAATGATGAATGCTGGAGTACCAGATACTCCTGCTTCAGAACCATCTGCCATATCCTTAGCTATCTCATCTTTAAAATCTGTTCCACTTAAACAAGTAGAGAACTTGTCTGTTGATAATCCTAATTCACCTGCATATCCAATCAATACATCATTAGATAACCCTGCTCCATTACCTGGTGTATTGTTAAATACTAAATCATGATATTTAAAATATGTTGCATTATCACTAAGAGATCTTGCACACTCAGCTGCTCTTGCTTCTAATGTAGCTGCGGGATCATGAAAACCTAATGGAAAATCCCTAAATACAATTATTACCTCTCCAGTATCTACATACTCTTCAATAAGCTGAGGGGAGGTTTCTTGGAAATGTCTCTTACAGAATGGGCACTCATAATCACTAAATTCAACAATAGCAACCTTTGCTTTCTTCTTATCTCCCATATATGCATCATCATCAATATTTGTTTCTGCCTCTACAAAAGTCTCTTGTGTAGGATTATTATTATCAGTATTTGTATCTGCTTCACCCACATTACCCTTATTCGTAAAGAATATAGCCCCTGCAATAATGAGACCAGCTATAATAATAGCTCCCGGTATTGCAATAGTATCTAAATTAATCACAATCTCTTTCTCTTCAACCTTTGGTGTTACTTTCTTTGTAACTTTCTCTTCTATCTTTTTCTTTGCTCTAGGCATTACTTAAATATTAATATATTAAATAGTCTGGGTAACATACTCGTAATATTATTTTAAATATCTAACTATGTCAATTATAAGATATGATATACTGAAATATATAAATATGGTAACGGTAAAAGTATAAGAAATACACCAAAAAACATACTACTTGCCATAGTACTCATACTACTCTTATTAATTCCTGGATATCTTGCATACAAGACTTTCTTTTT
>LBOT01000020.1 GCA_000989675.1 candidate division WS6 bacterium GW2011_GWE2_33_157 | reverse complement strand
TTCACTTGACCACATATGGAAACCAATAGGATTTGCACTTTCAAAATTAATATTTAAGACATCATCTACTTCAGTAGATTCTATTTTATGTTCTTTAAAACCCTCAGGGTATTCTGCTTGCACAAGCATATATTCTTCAGTTCCCTCATCAACAATTTGGAATTCTGATGCCCCTATATTTAATTCTATACTTCTTTGTTCAATATTAGGGAATTCTTCTAAATCAACTGTAATATGCTTTTTAATATCCACTGGTTTACTGAATCTGGAATATATGGAATACCTTTTGATGAATACAATACATATGAGACACCAAATACGGATATCATTAAGAATATTGTAATAATAAAGGAGAATATATTCGCTATACGAGATCTACCAAGTATAAATCTAATACCAATTAATATAATAAATATTGGCCAGAATCTAACAATATATGACCATATCTCCCAGGAAATAATCTTTGTAGTGTTAAGAAGAAGTAGTATACCCGAAAAAATAAGGAAAACAGCCCAAGAGTAATCTTTAGACTCTTTTCTAACAGAAATATCTTCCATAAGAATGAAAAATAAAATTATATTTACTTCTTACTATCAGACTCTACACTTTTTTTAATATCTTTTGCTACTTTCTTAACCTTCTCTTTAATCTCTTCTGTATTCTTACTCATTACATCTTCAGAAGTTATATTTGAACTCGATCTAGTAGGAACAACTATCCAAAGTATGATATACAAAAGTAATCCTGTACCGCCATAAAGAACTATCAATGCAAAAAGTAACCTTACTATCGTTGAATCTATTCCAAAATACTCTCCCAACCCTCCACATACACCTCCAATCATTCTATCTGTCTCAGACCTGTATAACTTTTTATTCATTCTTTAAATATACTAACATTTTATATATTCAATCATATTTTAGAACATATTTTTTAAAATGTTAATATGATTGACAACACGAATTGGAAGCAATAATATATACCCATACCCTAGGTAGGGATAAATTAAAAATACTACTTAATGAAAACCATTTTAATAGTTACCTCCATAGTTATCTCCGCAACCATTATTGCGATTGTAATATTCTCTAAAGATACAAAAAATGCTGAAGATGTAAAAGCTGAAACAATTACATCCAATGTATTGGTTGAAGACGGAATACAAGTTATACAAGTTGTATCAACTGGAGGAGGATACTCTCCAAGAACAACAAATGCAAAAGCAAATATTGAAACTGTATTAAGAATTAATTCAGAAAACTCATACGGTTGTGAAAGATCTTTTAGAATACCTCAATTAGATATAAATGAGATATTACCTACAAACGGGATTACAGAGATTGAGCTTGGTAGTCCTAAGGCAGGTGAAGAGATATTTGGTTCTTGTAGTATGGGAATGTACACATTTACAATAAATTTTAATTAAAGCACACATGAAAGAAGAAACAGTAGCGATAAAAGGAATGCATTGTGCTAGTTGTGCTTTTAATATTGAAAACAAACTTACAAATAGTAAGGGTGTGAAAAATGTAAAAGTAAACTATGCAACAGAGAAAGCAACAATAATATACGATGACACAGTTACATCAGTAGAGAATCTAAATGCTGATGTGAAAGATATTGGATACGAATTAGATATACATACAGATAATCATGCTCATCATAAGTTAGAAGAGTTAAACAAGCAAAGAAATAGACTCTACTTTCTACTACCAGTTGCCACCTTTCTCTTTCTTTTCATGCTCTACGATTTAATATCTCAAAGAGTATCATACCTTCCTATGATAGAGATAAATATGGTGGTATTTAACTCTATTCTCTTCTTGATATCTACTGTAACTATATTTATCTTTGGTAAGCAATTTGTAGAAGGATTACTCAGATTCATCAGAGGTAAGGGTGCTGATATGGATACACTAATTGGATTGGGAACAATTGCAGCATATATTTACAGTACTGTACTCCTTGTATCTCTCCTTTTTAATATAGAACTAGGATTACCTGAATCAATGTATTATGATTCTGTAATCATAGTAATTGGGTTTGTACTTCTAGGAAAGTTTTTAGAAGCAAGATCAAAGATAAAGACTGGAGAAGCAATACAGAAATTGTTAAACCTTCAAGCTAAGACTGCAGTAGTTGAAAGAGATGGTAAAGAAAAAAAAATAGATGTATCAGAAATAGTAATAGGAGATATATTAATAATAAAGGCTGGAGCAAAGATTCCTGTTGATGGAAAGATAGTAAGTGGTTTGGGAGTATTAGACTTAGCAATGCTTACTGGAGAACCCATTCCTGTTGAAAAAACAATTGGAGATGATGTTTTTAGTGGTTCAGTAAACAAACAGGGATATTTTAAATTCAAAGCTCTAAAAGTTGGATCCGATACCATGCTTTCTACAATAATAAAAATGGTAGAAGAAGCACAAAACAGTAAAGCCCCTATACAAAACCTCGCAGATAAAATATCTAGTATATTTGTACCTACAGTATTAGTAATTGCAATCCTTTCTCTACTTGTATGGATATTTGTAGGGCAACAGTACCTACCATTTAACGATGCCCTTACATATGGTATATCTTCTTTTGTTGCAGTATTAGTAATTGCGTGTCCATGTGCTCTAGGACTAGCAACACCTACTGCAATAATTGTAGGTGTAGGAAAGGGTGCTCAGAATGGAATATTAATTAAAAATGCAGAGAGTTTAGAAAAACTTTATAAGGTTGATACAGTAATATTTGATAAAACAGGAACATTAACAAAAGGACAGCCAGAGGTAACAGACATAATATTTAATGGTAAAGATAAGGATAATATACTAAGTCTTTTGTACTCACTTGAAGAGAAGTCAGACCACCCATTGGCAATAGCTATTCAAAATAAGGCGAAGGAGTTAAATATTAAACTTAAAGTAGTTGATAATTTTAAAAATATAGATGGTAGAGGTGTAAGTGGAACTATTGAAAAAAACTCATATTATGCAGGAAATTCCAAATTTATCGAAGATCTTGGAATAACTGTAGACAAGAATATTCTTAAAGAACTTTCTAAAGAAGGAAAAACACCAATAATATTTGCAAACAGTAAGGAGACACTAGCAATTGTTGTAATTGCAGATCAAATAAAAAAAGAAAGTAAAAAAGTAATAGAAGAACTACACTCTCTTGGAATAAAAACTGCAATGTTAACTGGAGATAATAGTAATGTTGCAAATAATATAGCAAAAGACTTGGATATAGATATGGTATATGCAGAAGTATTACCAAATGAAAAAGCAAATATTGTTAAAAAATTACAAAACAATGGGAACTTTGTAGCTATGGTAGGAGATGGAATAAATGATGCTCCTGCACTTGCTCAATCAAATGTAGGTATAGCAATGGCAACAGGTACTGATATAGCAATAGAATCATCTGATATAACACTTCTTGGTGGAGATATTAGTAAATTACCAAAGGCATTAAAATTATCAAGGAATACGATGAAGACAATTAAACAGAATCTCTTCTGGGCATTCTTTTATAATATATTAGGAATACCTCTTGCTGCTGGTCTTTTCTATCCAATGTTTGGAATACTACTTGAACCTGCGTTTGCTGGTATCGCCATGGCATTAAGTAGTGTAACAGTTGTTAGTAACTCTTTAAGATTAAAATTAACTAAAATATAGTATGAGTAATACAAAAGAACTATATGTAACAGGGATGCATTGTAAGTCTTGTGAAGTCCTCATTGAAAACAAATTAAACAAAATAGATGGACTTAAGGATGTAAAAGCAGATTTAAATAGCAATAAAGTAAGTTTTAGAACAGAACAAAGTAATAAAGAAATCATTAAAGAAATTAATGATGTGATAAAACAACACGGATATACAGTACAAGAGCAACAATTAAAGAATAAAGTTGATTATAAAGAATTCGTATATGCCTTATTAATAGCTACTGGAATCTCTACAATATTTGTTGTAATTCAAAATTTAGGTGTAACAAATCTTGTTAACGCAGGAACATTAACATACCCAGTAGTGTTTCTAATTGGAGTAATAGCCTCAATATCTACATGTATGGCTGTAGTTGGAGGTCTAGTACTTTCAATATCCTCTACATATGCAAAAAGTAAATCTAAAGGTATTCCACTTACCCTATTCCATATTGCAAGATTACTCTCCTTTTTTATTCTTGGTGGAGTATTAGGATATATCGGAACTTTCTTTACCCTATCTTCCACCTTCTACTTTGTAATCAGTACTGTTCTTTTCTTTGTAATGGTAATACTTGCTATAAACCTATTAGATATATTTCCATTTTTTAACAAATTACAATTAACTATGCCAAAGCAACTAACATCTGGCATATTAAAAACAGAAAAGATGAAGAATATCTTTACTCCAATTCTATTAGGAGCAAGTACCTTTTTCTTACCATGTGGTTTTACTCAATCTATGCAGATTAATGCAATAGCTTCAGGTAGTACATTAAATGGTGCATTGATAATGTTAATATTTGCACTAGGTACATTACCAGTACTAGCTTTAATATCATTCGGCTCAACTAAACTAGCTAAATCAGCAAGATCCTCTCTTTTTTTTAGAGCTTCTGGCTTCTTAGTTCTTTTCTTTGCAATATATACCTTCCTTACTTCGTTAGTATCAATAGGTATTATTAAACCTATATTTTAACTTTAACTATTTATACATATGCATACAGAAAAACAAAAAGCTTTAACAAATTTTAAAAAAGTACAAAGCTTAATGGGTAAGATGATTAAAATGACTGAGAATGACGAATATTGTATTGATATAATGCAACAGAATTTAGCAGCCATTGGGATACTTAAATCGGCTCATCAGATATTAATGGAGAATCATCTTAATCACTGTTTTACTACAGCTATGACATCAAAACAGAATAAGAAGAAAGAACAAATGGTAGAAGAGATATTAACAGTGTCTAAATTATTAAATAAGTAATATGCAAAGAGGTATATTAAAACTTACTAACGATGAAGTAAAAGAACTACTTAATCATTTTAATTTAGAAAACCATAAAGACACACCCTTAGGTAATAAACTGGGTAGTATTGATTTAAACTTATCTGAAGTAGAAATATTACTATCTGAAGATGAAGTTGAAACTATTATGGATGAAATAGGGATACCTGTTGGCAATATAACAATGGATAGTTTAATACAGAAACTAAGTAATTTTATGATGACATTGAGATCTTAACTTGCCGGACCTAGATTCGAACTAGAATTAACGGTTCCAGAGACCGCCGTCCTACCATTAGACGATCCGGCAATGAATGATACTAATTATACTACACCAACACAGTATTAATATATCCCTTTATCCTTTCTCTTACTCTTTCCTCTCCCATTACTTGCATTACTTGGTATAGGTCAGGAGTCTGTTTCTTACCAGTAACTGCTAACCTTAAAATCATAGCAACATCCCCTACCTTACCTTTAAACTTCTTAGGATTACTCTCATACTCCTTACTATCTACACTAAACCCATTCTTAATTGCAACATCTTTTACTTTGTTAAACCACTCTTGTACAGAGTCCCCTGGATAGTATGTATCAGAGAAATCATTTAATATATTCTTCTGTAAACCTTTATCCATATCTACACTCTCTTTGTCCATATCCATAAACATATCATCAAAGAAAATTTCTACTTGTGAAGGAATATCACTCCATTTAACAATATCTTTCCTTACCTTACTTCCCTCTCTCTCTATATTAAAAATACTAATACAGTAATCTTTCTGATTAATAAGTTTAGAGTGTATATCCTCATTAAATTTAGATGCCCATTCTAATGCCATATCATATATCTCTTGCGCTTTTAATTTTGAAATATACTCCTTACAAATATCATTTAATTTAGAGATATCAAAAAGAGCTCCCGCCTTATTAAACTTCTCTAACCTAATATTAAATTCTAAAATATCCTCATCAGGGTTTTGAATTCTCCAATCATAGAAGTTTGAATTGGCAACATTTAGAATATATTCTTTTACACCTTGAACTGGGTACCCCTTTTCAATATAGTAGGAAACAGCAGCTTCAGGATCTTTCCTCTTACTTAGCTTTCTCTTACTATCACCATCCATCTTCATAAGGGGTGAGATATGACCATATTCTAATTGTTTAAACCCTAAAGCCTTAAATATCTCCATATGAAGAGGTTGGGATGACAACCATTCATCACCTCTAAGTACAAAGGATATTCTCATTAATGTGTCATCAATTGGATGTGCAAAGTGATATGTAGGTAACCCATCAGATTTAAGAAGTACACTATCCATATCATTTTCGGAGAGTGTAATACCACCTTTAATTAAGTCCTTACTATTAATCTTGTTATCAATATTTCCATTAGAATACAACCTTATTACAAATGTCCAGTTAGAATCTAATGCTCTTTTAACTTCATCAAAGGTGGCTTCTCTCCATTTCGCCCATTTACCCCAATATCCTGTTCTGGTACCTAAATCTGTTTGTTCTTTTCTAATACTTTCAAGTTCATCTTCTGTACAAAAACATGGATATGCTAAACCTTTTGAAACTAAGTCTTTTGCAAATACTTTGTATATATTCATTCTCTCACTCTGAATATATGGACCATAGTCACCCTTACTCTCTTTATCATTAATCATACCCTCATCAAAATGAATACCAAAATACTCTAAACCATTTATAATTTGAGAAATACCATTCTCAACCTCTCTCACCTTATCGGTATCTTCAATTCTTAATATAAATTTTCCATTACTCCTTTTAGTAAGAAGATATCCTACTAAACTGGTATATACATTACCGATATGTATAAATCCTGTTGGACTAGGAGCAAATCTTAATACTAACTCTCCTTCTTTCAAATTTCTTTCTGGATATTTTTTTAATATATCTTGTGGACTCTCCTTAATATCACTAAAAAGCAATTCAGACAGATACTTGTTTTCCTCTATTGTCCTCATATTAAAGAAAGTGGTATAAAATTAGGTTGATATAACATATATACACTGTTATTATTATACCATGACATTAACAGAAGCGGCATTTTGGACTAAAAGATTTGGAGTAATAGTATTAGGATTTCTTGCAGTTGTAGTCATTGTACTCTTCTTTTTAGTCCCAATAGGTACCCCAGATTTACCACCTGAATACTTAACAGCTAATTACGGTTGTACAGATAAAAAGGAAGACTTCTTGGAAAACAGACTTACACTTCCCACACTAGATATATTACAAGATAGTAAACCAACTTTTGATTTAAAAACTGTATCAGGTAAATTTGATAACCTTCCTCAAATTGTAAATGTGTATAGATATACGAATCTAGGACAGAAACTAAACTCCCAATCAGAAGCAAAAATATTGGCAAAAAAGATGGGTTTTGACCAGGACAAAATAGTAATGAAGGGAACTACGGATTACCTTTGGGTAAATAACACTTCACAAAGAAGTTTAGATATAAAGGCAAGAGATTTAAATTTCCAAATGACTACTGATCAAGAAAGAATTAAAAATTTAAGAAAGACATTAGATTTACCTACAGAATCAGAAGCAAAGTCACTAGCAATAAATGGGCTAAGATCTTTAGGGATACTAGATTCTGAATATACTCAAATGCCACAAACTGTTCATTTAATAGATATAAACCCAGATGGAACATATTCAGAAGCAGATTCTTTAGTTAGTGCAGAATTAATAAGGGTAGACTTTATCAGAATGATACCTATGATTTCAATACCAACAAATATTGTAGGTGCAGAACAAATGGTTAGTAATTTAGAAAGAAAGGATATGACATATGTAATGGGGACAGCCATTGTTAATGATGAGAGAGTAGATGTTTATGACTTCAGAACATTAATTACATACCAGAATCCAATTAAATCAAATATATCTGTATATGTAGGACCAAAAGATGAAGGAACAGAAATACTCTCAAATATATATCAAATAGAATATACAACTTGGAGTTTAGAAACTGAGAGCTGTGGTACATATGAATTAATAGCTCCTGCAGATGCATCTAGAAAAATAGAAAATGGGGAAGGAAGTCTAGTATTCTTAAATTCAAATCAAGATGAAGTAGAAGAATACGTACCTACAAATGTAAAGAAGTTTACTATAAATGATGTATATATAACCTACTATGAAGGATTAATTGAACAGTACTACCTACAACCAGTATATATGGTCATTGGACAAGCAGAATTAGAAACAGGAGAGTTAGTAGACTTCCATATGTATTATCCAGCTATTAACTATGATACTGTACAAGATAAAATAGAATTAGAACCTGCACCTGTTAAACAAAGCGGACCCTTCTCATTTTAATAACTGTCTACTGTACTTCTCTAGTAATGTGGTATCTTTAAACCTATCTTTAGATTGTAATACTACAGTTATTAATTCTTCACTATTTGGATATACAAAATAACCAACAAAACACTCTCCTGCTAAATCTGTAACACCTGTTTTTAATCCTCTAACATATGAATTAATCCCATACAATTGATTTGTAGTTAATATTTCCTTACTTACTAACCCCTCTTTAGAATTCCACTTTATTGTATCCTTACTTAGTGCTGTTATTTCTAATATCTTAGAATAATTTGTTGCAGAAGAAAGTAAAAGGGCTAAATCCATAGCTGTAGAGTAATTACCCTCATCATCTAAACCAGAAGGATTGCTAAAATGAGAATTATTCATTTGCAAAGCCTTAGCTTTCCTATTCATAGCTGA
>LBOT01000019.1:15789-30228 GCA_000989675.1 candidate division WS6 bacterium GW2011_GWE2_33_157 | reverse complement strand
TTTTAAATCAGAAGATTTTACTAAGAATATACTTTCACCAATGAAGGAGGTTGTACTATTTACAAGTTGAGTATCATTTTTCACCCCAACAAATACAATCTCTCTTACATTCCAAAATCCTAATGGAAAGGAAACACCTATTAGAAACAAAGTGGAAAAAAGTACAATATATCTTTTAAGAAATACTACTAGTGATGTTCTCTTAATTTTGTTCAGAATTAAACCACCCTTTTGAATATTTCTTACCATGAAGATATTCTATATTAACCTTCTAATTTTTTAAAGATGATTTGAACAATTTTAAATATCTGATAACATTCAACATAGTATGTTAGACATCCTTATATCAAAATTAATAATATGGTTTCTAGAATTAGAATATTGGGGAGTATTCCTTTCAGCGTTGGGAGTCTTTCCAACTGAGATATCAATAGCTCTTTTCTCTGCAACATCAGAAGCTAATATATTTTCCATTGCTCTTGTGTCTGCAGTAGGTGCTTCGATTGGATCCATACCTACCTACTTCCTTGGATACCTATTTACAGAAGAGAAAGTGTATTTTTGGCTAGAGGGAAGATGGAAGTTTCTAGGTATTGAAAGAAGTAAGGTTGAAAAAAGTAAAGAGCAGATGAGGAAGAAGGCGTTTATCTATGTATTCATTACTCGATTAGTACCATGGTTAAGAGTTGTTACTAGTATTGCAGCAGGCTTCTTAAGAGTAAACCTATTTATATACTCTGTTGGTGTTTTTGGAGGAGTCTTCCTCTATTCTCTAGGAATAGCATATATAGGGGACAAGATTGGATACAACTTAGAAAAGATAATGAGATATATTGGATTAATTGATAGATGGTTAATACTTTTTACTGTTGGATATTTTGCAGTATCAATAGGATACAAGAACAGAGAGAAGATTTCTAAATGGATACTATCTTTTAAGAAAACTCATTAATACACAAATCTATATTTCAAATCCCTGTACTCTCAAATTCTCAATTACTTCATCTTCTGGTAACTCTTTCATCATTCTATCGAGCCCTAATTTAGCCATTTCTTTTTGTGCAATTTCCCTTTCTACTTCTTCTGGATTATTGTGATATGGTCGTTTAATCATTTCTTGCATCAAATCAATTACATGTGTAGGTATAAATCTTTCATCTTTATCTTGATGACCAAGCTTAGTAAAAATCTCTTTGTCAGTAGCCAGATACAAGTGGATTTGTAGAAAGTAAAACCCCCGTTCGAAGTTCAAGGAACATGTCATAATATCCACGACTCTCATGAATATCAATCATGCCCTTGTAGTATGCTCTACTAAATGAATTCTTCCATATACCACGACCATTTACCTCTAATGCTAAATATGGAATTTGCCTTAAAAGGGGAATCTGACGAAAGTAGAATAATCTAATTGCATATGCACCATCACTGATTTCTTTATCAACCTCACTTACATCTATATTCGGCCATTCTATTGGAGAAATTGTTTTTAGTTCTGGATAGGTATTCTGTATTCCTGCTTCTATTGGATTGATCATTAGTATTTTTCTCTCACCCGAATAATAATGGAGCGAGAGACGGGGTTCGAACCCGCGACCTACACATTGGCAATGTGTCGTTCTAGCCAACTGAACTACTCTCGCCTGGTGCCGAGACCCAGGGTTGAACTGGGGACCCTCTGTTCTTCAGACAGATGCTCTACCAACTGAGCTATCTCGGCATAACTTCAACGAAATGATATCAAATATACTTTTGGGAATCAACCAAATACACTATCCTTACTCATACAAAACAATAGTACCTTTCTTTTTTCTCCATAGGGTAGGGTTACTACCCCTAACAAATGCACCAATCAATATCAAAATTAGCCCTACTATCATTCCCACAGTGCTAGGCTCTATAGCAGTACTTGGAACAGGTTCCTCTGATACCGTAAATTGTACAGATGATGGTTTGGTTAAAAGTAGAATATTCAAAATCTAATGTAATGCTTTTTGCGCTTAAATCCTTAATATCAAATTCCAATCTAGTAAATACATCTGGTACAACGCTTGTAATATACTCATCTTTACTTGAATCAGATGGTGTATACCCTGTTAACATTACAACCCCATTAGTATTATCTGTACTACTCTCATCTATTGGCCACTGTTCAAAGAGAGAATTGTTTCTCAATGCTTTTCTTAATTGAATAACATTTGGATCATACTTAATAGTTACCCTTGCTTTTGAAACACTCTGTCCAGCTGAATCTATTAACACATCTACAGTAAATCCTTCATTAATATCTTCAACTACACCACTAGAGGGATAGAAGGAAAATGAAGGTTCCAAAGCAAATGAATATCCTGTTGATATACATAAAACTAATATACTTAACAAAACTTGCCCTATCTTTTTTTTATTCATAACAGTAGAATATTACCACATGTATTTAATCTAATATATCAAAATCTATGGATATATTGAAAGTAATCCTATTAGCTGTAGAGCAAGGCATAACTGAACTTCTTCCAATATCAAGTAGTGCACATCTAATACTCTCCTCACAAATATTGAATATTAAGATGGATACATACCTACTCTCAGTACTCCACTTGGGTACTACAATGGCCCTGTTAATATATTTTGCACCAATACTTTTTAAAGATATATTTAAGAAAAGTAGTATTAATTTCTACCTTAAGATTCTTATCTCTACCCTACCTGCTGCATTAATAGGGTTTTTCTTTGAATCCACGATAGAGAACTCCTTAAGAGGGAATGAAGTAATTGCAATATCTTTAGTATTCTGGGGAATAATAATGATCTTAGTTGAAAGAAATAAAAAAGTAGATGAACAAGATTTAAGGGAAGTGACTTGGAAACAATCATTGCTAATGGGAATAGGACAAACCATAGCGTTAATACCAGGAAGCTCTAGATCAGGAACAAGTGCAATAATTGGGGTACTTGCAGGACTTAATAAGTATACAGCAATACAGTACTCTTTCTTGTTAGGACTACCACTTCTTGTAGCTGCTCCAATCTATACAATAATAAAAGATGCACCAGAAAGGACATTAAACATTTCAGATTTAATTGGAATTGTTGTAGCCTTTATCTTTACTTTCCTTTCACTTGCACTACTTAAGCGGTTTAGTAAAGATAGATGGTTAACATTCTTTGGAATATACAGAATAATACTTGGAATAGTTGTACTCCTTACTATACTGTTTTAAATAACACTCCTTAAATCTACACCAGTCATACTATCTGGGATGTCTAAACCAACTAATCCTAAACATGTTGGTGCTACATCAGCAAGTAATCCAGTTGCCTGAGCATTAGCACCTGTACCAATCTTTAATACCTTCATATCTGGTGTTGGTGTAAAATCTTTCTCATCGGAAAGTATTATCATCGGAACTGGATTGTTAGTATGGGAGATATCTATTTCTTTTGTAACCCTATCTATCATACTCTCACAATTACCATGATCTGCAGTAATAATGATTGCCCCACCCATACTTACCGTAGCCTTTGCTATCTCTTCTGTTAAGCCATCCACTATTTCATTACCCTTAATAATTGCTGGAATATCTCCTGTATGTCCTAACATATCTGGATTAGCAAAATTAATAACTATAAATTTAAGCTTTCTCTCCTTTATAGCCCTTATCCTCTTTACTACCTCATCTGTAATTATCCTAGAACTCATTTCAGGAACAGTTGCATAGTTTTCAACCTTAGGAGAAGGAATATTAAAAAATTCCTCTCCTGCATGAGCAGCCTCAACACCACCATTAAAGAAGTATGTTACATGCATATTCTTTTCAGTCTCCGATATATGTAACTGATTAAAACCCTTTTCAGAAATATATGATGCTAGTGACTTCTTAATCTTTTTAGGAGGAAAGATAACATGAGCTGGAACACCCTCTTCATATCCTGTCATAGTTGCAAAGTATAGATTCTCAGGAAAATCTCTTCTTACAAAATGTTCAAACTCTTTCAATACAAATACCTTAGTTAACTCTCTTGCCCTGTCCTCTCTAAAATTCCAAAAGATAACGACATCGTTACTACGGATAGGACCAACTGGTTTACCAGTAGAATCTACTCGACATCTCGGTTTAAAAAATTGATCCGTTTCATTCTGAGCATATGCACTCTGTATAGCCACTATCTCATCTTGAAAAGTTTCAGCAGAAAGACCAACCATTGCATCATATGCTAGTTTTACTCTTTCCCACCTACTATCCCTATCCATTCCATAGAATCTTCCTTGCATTGAAGCAATTTTCCCAATACCTAACTCATTAATCTTTTGATTAAGTTTAGTTAAATACAAGAACCCATCCTTTGGAGGAGTATCCCTACCATCTAACATCACATGAATATATGGGTTAACACCGTTGGCTTTACACAACTCCATAAGGGAGAACAAATGTTTAATATGACCATGAACACCAGCAGCACTCAATACTCCAGTAAGATGTAAGTTGGTTCCTCTTTTTTTTACTTCAGTAAAAGCCTCTTTCAAAGTAGTATTACTATCTAATTCGTGCGTAGATATGGCATCGTTAATCATTGGTAAGGTTTGATATACTACTTGACCTGCACCTAAATTAAGATGCCCAACCTCTGAGTTTCCATCCTCTTCAGAAGGCATACCAACATATGTACCTGATGCATTTATCAACGTAGATTTACCACATGTCCATGCCCTATCAAGAAATGGGGTCTTTGCAGCTAACACAGTATTACCCTCTGGATCCGGATGTATTCCAAATCCATCTAATATCAGTAGTACTACAAATTCCTTAGCATTTACCTGTAATTTACTTGTACTTTTTCCATTCTCTTTTCTGTTAAATAGGCCAAACATGAGCAGTAGATATTTTTAAACTCAAAATTAGTATAATATACAGCAATGGATAGAATTAGTAAAAAGGGTATAACTGAATTACTAGAAAGAATTGAAGGTATAGAGGTATCTCTAGATATACCATCTAAAAAAGAAATACTTACCTCCTTAGAGGAACAAAGTGCAAAAGAAGATCTTTGGAAAGATCAAAAGAATGCACAAGAAGTACTAATGCAAATATCAGATATTAAAGAAGAAATAGAGAAAATTTCTAATCTTAAGAAAGAGGCTCAAGCCCTACTCTCAATCTTTGATGAAAGTAGTGAAGAAGAACAAAATTCTCTAGTAGAGGATTTTGAAAAATTAAAAACAGAAATATCTCAATTTGAATCACTTAAATTTCTTTCCGGTAAATATGATAAAAATAGTGCCATACTATCAATACACTCAGGACAAGGAGGAACAGAAGCAAATGATTGGGCAGAAATGTTACTTAGAATGTATACAATGTATTTTGACAAAAAAGGATGGACATACAACATATCACATATTGTAAAAGGAAACGAAGTAGGAATATCAACTGTATCTGTGAATGTTAACGGTAAATATGCCTATGGTATGTTAAAGAGAGAACATGGTACACACAGGTTAGTAAGACTCTCACCATTCAATTCTCAGAATCTTAGACAAACATCATTTGCAGGAGTTGAGGTTATTCCCATACTCCAAGATCTAGAAAAAGATATAGAGATACCAGAAAGTGATATTGATTTTAAAGCAGTAAGAGCAGGAGGACCAGGAGGACAGAATGTAAACAAAACATCTTCGGCAGTACAAATAACTCATATACCTACAGGAATTACAGTACATAGTTCAGAAGAAAGAAGTCAATTACAAAACAGAGAGAATGCAATGAGGATACTAAAAGGTAAGCTATGGGCAATATTAGAAGAAAACAGATTAAAAGAAATATCGGATATTAAGGGTGAACATAAGATAGCTGGATGGGGTAATCAGATAAGAAATTACATACTACATCCATACAAATTAGTTAAAGATTTACGTACTAATCAAGAAAGTAGCAACCCAGAAAGTGTATTGGATGGTAACTTAGACGAGTTTCTTGAAGCACAACTTCGAATACAGTAAAATAAGAACATAACCTAATTGCCCAAATCTGCTCATGGTCACATTTGACACAGTAACAAAAAAGTACAAGGAAGATATCACAGCATTACAAGATGTTTCTTTCCAAATAGAAGAAGGGGAATTCTGTTTTGTGGTTGGGCCTTCTGGTGCTGGTAAGTCAACAATAATGAGACTACTTATAAGAGAAGAAGTTCCTACTTCGGGAAGTATATTTTTCAAAGATATAGAAGTTCCTAAACTTACTAGAAGATTGCTACCTGCATATAGACAGAAGTTAGGTGTTGTATTTCAAGATATTAAACTACTTCAAACAAAAACATTAGAAGAAAACATTGCATTTGCATTGGAGATACTTGATAAAAGTCATAAAGAGATTAAAGACACTACAGATTATTTACTGGATTTAGTTGATTTAAGAGAAAGAAGAACACAATTCCCAAATGAGCTATCAGGTGGAGAACAACAAAGAGGAGCAATAGCAAGAGCATTAGCTAATAAGCCAGATCTCTTTATTGCAGACGAACCTACTGGAAATCTCGATTCAGAGAATGCAAAACAGATTTTAGATATATTGAATACGATAAATAGGAATGGTACTACCGTTATGGTAATTTCTCATGATTTTAATCTAATTAATAATTCCAAGAATAGAATAATTAATATAATAAATGGAAAGTTAAATTCAGATACTGGTAAAAAGGAGACTAAAAAGATCCTTGATGAAGAAAAGAAGGAAGAGGATATGCCCAAATCAAAAGAAGAGAGGAAAGAGGTAGAGAAAAAAGATATAAAGCTTTCAGAAGAATTTGATGATTTAAGTAAATCTGTAAAAGAGAAATTAAAGAAATTTGCAATAAAGACACCACAAACACTATTAAATATTACAGAGGGAGATTTAAAGAATATGGACTTAAAAAGTAAAGAAAGAGGAGAGTTAGAGAATTTTGTAAGAGCTTATTTAAAAAAACAATAATCTATGAATACATCTAGAATATTTACTGTTACAAAAAATAATGTAAAAAGGAATAAGTGGTTAACAATATCAACTATTTTAGTTACAGCAATAGTATTTACTTTAACCTCTGTATTCATATCCCTATCAATACTTACAAAAAAAACAGTAGATTACTATGAACAAAGGGCACAAGTAATTGTATTCTTTAAGAAAGGTACTTCTGAGGAAGAGATATTTACATTTAGAGATCAAATAAATGATAAGGAAATTGTAGATAGTATTGAATATATATCTCAAGAACAAGCATTAGAAATATATAGGACTGACTTTGCAGAAAATCCAGACCTAATATCAACAGTAACTGCTGATTCCCTGCCTGCAAGTCTAGAAATTAGAGCAAAGGATATTGATGGGTTACTTGAAGTAATTGATGCAATAAATAAGGCAAAAGAAACAAATCCTAATGTAGATGAAGTAATGTACTTTAAAGATGTAGTCCAAAATATTAGAACTCTCTCAACAATAATAAATATAGGAGGCTCTATATTAGTTGTTGCTATGGCCGCAGTTACAATTGCTTTAATAAGAGTCACTATTGGATTTAATATTAAACTACACCAAGAAGAGATCCAAATAATGCATCTTGTGGGAAGTTCAGATAAGTTCATAAGAACACCATTCATTTTAGAAGGTACCTTTTATGGTTTAATCGGAGGACTTTTAGCAGCACTACTTGTTTCAGTGCCCTGGGCACTAGTCATCAACTACACAAGGAATTCTGATTTTTCACTTTGGGTTACTCAAATGTTTACGGATTTAGGATTACCATTCCTAATACAATTTAATTTAGCTTTCATTTTAATATATTTCTTAGTACACCTAATATCAGGCTCTATATTAGGCTTCTTTAGTAGTCTAAGTGCAGTAAAGAAATATATGAAGGAATAATAAATGAAAAATGTATTAAAGAAGATTACAATCTATGTTTTACTCTTTTTCTTCTTCTTTTCACAGATTCCGACTACTGTATATGCAGCTGAAGCTTGTCCTACATCAATGCCAATACAAGAACGGTATCTCTGTTTACAGAAAGAGCTTGAGAAATTAGAAAAAAACCAGGGAACATTAGAAAAGAGTTTAAAAAATGAAGATTACCAACAGCTTTCACTTAAGGATAAGTTAACATACATTACAACCCAGATTGCACAAAAAGAAAGAATAATTGCTACATTACAAACAGAAATAGCTGCTAAAGACATTGAAATTTCACTTCTTTCTAAAGAGATACAACAAAGAGAAGATGATCTAAGTTTACTTTCTCAAGAGATCACTATTCTTGAACAAACAGTAAATGAAAGAGTAACTGAGTCATATAAATTCTCTTTTGTAAGTCCATTTGAACTTTTTCTTGATGTAAAGAATATTGAAACAATACTAAGAAAAACTAAATATCTCTTAGAAACTAGAGAAAAAGATAAAAGCTCTTTAAAGAATTACAATAGTAAGGTAGATACACTAGAAGAAGAAGAGAGATTACTTGCAATAGAGAAAGCAGATTTACAGATTAAGAGAAATAGTGTTGAGGAAGAAGAAAATAGGTTAATAACTGAAAAGGCATCATTGGATATACAAAAGATTGAAAAGAATTCTTTACTTGCAGAATCACAAAGAAGAGAGAACGAATACAAAACACAACTAGCAGAAATATCTAGTGCCATCTCTGCAACTGATAATATAATTTCAGATGTAGCTTTAGAGTTGTTTAGACAGGGATTACTAGGTAATGGTACTCCAGTAGTTGCAGGACAAGTTGTAGGATATCAAGGACATACTGGATGTTCGTTTGGTTCACACTTACATTTTGAAATTAGAACTTCTACTGGAGTGAAGATAGATCCTAGACAATTCTTTTCAATGAATGGACGATATCTCTCTTCTGGTACATATTCAGCAATGTATAGAGGTGCATATATAACTCAATATTTTTCTTCATATCACTCTGCCCTAGATATGGTTAGTACTTTAGAGGGGAATCAGAATTTAGAAACATACACAGTTCCTTCAGGACTCTGTACAGCAGTAGACAACTATATACGTACTCGTGGGACTAATCAAGCATACTTAACAGGAGAGGGTGCACCAGTAAGGGCAGTTGCAGCTGGTAAGGTTTACTACGGAACATATTCAACAAATCTCCCAGCATATCCTAGTAAATATGCATTAGTAAAACATAATGATGGTAGAACATCTTTCTACTTACATTTAAGATAGAAAATTTTTTGCTAAATATTCTACTTTCTGCTAAACTTTCTTCAGTTCACTATAAGTTTAATTTTTCATATATAGCCAGATGGCAAAAGTAAAGATAAAAAAGGGAGAACCTAAAAAAGCCCAGACCAAAAGTGTCATAAGAATTAAAAAGCCTAACTTAAAAATTAACTTTAAAAATTTTGATTTTAAGAAAATTAAGTTTGTTAAACCAGATTTTAAGAAAATATTCAAAAACAAAGTAGCTAGAATAGTTGCAATGATATTAGTTGTACTAGTAGCCTTTGTATTAATAGATCTCTTTGTACAGTATTTAAACAATGGATACAGTATTGCAGTCGTAGATGGTTCAAGAATCAGTAAGAATGAATATCATAAAAGATTAGAATCACTTTATGGACAAACAGTAGCAAGTCAATTAATAGATGAGGAATTAATAAAACAAGAAGCAAAGAAAACTGGTATTACTGTTACAGAAGAGGATATACAAGTAAGATTAGATGAAATAATTGCAAGTATTGGTGGAGAGGAAACATATCAACAAGCATTAGAACTAAACAATATTACAGAGAATGAGCTTAAAGATCAGATAAGGTTGGATTTAATCACACAACAAATCATTGAACCAACACTTGAATATACAGAGGATGATGTAAAAGCATTCTTTGAACAGTATAGTGCAACAATATTCCCTAATGAGACAGCAGCTCTTGAAGAGGGTGAGAAGTTAGATTATGAACTTTACAAAGTACAAGTTAAAGATGTATATATTCAACAAGAAGTTGAGAATCAGAAATATACTTGGTTAGAGGGTCTATATTCTAAATATAGAATACAGGATAACTCAACTACAAAGCCTAAGTATGGAGTATTGAATGCAACAATAACAATAATTAAAAATATTGTAGGTGAGGCAAATAGTAATGATACTACAACTACAACAGAGTAAGTTGTAATAGATTAGAAATGAGAAAGGGGGCTAAGGCCCCCTTTTTATTTAAACTTCTGAATCAGCTGGCTCTATTAAACCGTAACCACCCTGCTCTCTTTTGTATATCATTGATATCTTACCTGTACTTTTACTTCTAAATAGAAACTGATCATATCCTAGTAATTCCATTCTCTCTATTGCTTCTCCCTCTTCTAAAGGACCTATATCCTCTATCTTTTTCCTTACAGCTATAGTTGGAATATAGTCAGAGTAATCATCTTCTGTTTCATCAATCTCTACACTCTTTAAATTAGCATCCGCTATATCTTTTTAATCTTCTAGCTAATGTATCAGATGCCTCATCAATATTTGCATACATATTCTCCCCTGTAACCTCTACTCTTACATTTGATTTAGGTAACACTACATTAATATCAACTCTAAAATCATTTTTAACCCCCTTACTATTTATAAACTCCTTGAAATATACCTCTAACCTTGTAGATTCTCTCCATAACCGTTCATATTTCCCTATCTTCTCTAATACATACTTCTTAATGGCTTCCGTAGGTTCCATACCAACAAATGTGATCTGTATTTGCTCTAAAGTCATATGTGGGAGATTAACAACTTATATACATATATCTTACCCTATTATTTCTAAAACAGAAAATCTTCACAGAAATTAACTACATATATATTCGTTGACATTCTCTTTCCTATAAAGAATAATCAGATATATATAAAATAGTTTTCAAATACATATGGATAACGAAACTTCAGATATATCATTTCTAGAGACCCCTGATACATATCTAGGACTATTTACTCCTGAACAAATCAAGGAAGAATACCCTAACCAATTTGTAAATACAGAAGTTAGTAAAACCCCAATATCATTTGAAGTATCTCCTTTAAAACAGGAACGGAGAGATGAATATACTGAGAGATTCTTCTTTACAAAAAACAATGTATTTACATTAAAAAGTGATAGATTTATGAATATATGGGATTTAGATATGACTGACTATTTGAACTTAGATACCCTCACAAGTAAAGCTATAGCACTATCAGTTACTAATAGTGGTTCTGATAAACCTAAAGAAAATACATTTACTATTCCTAAATATAATAGAACAATAACTATTACCCATTTACCTCCTACACCTGATTCTTCTAAGTATATTAAAGATACATTGGATAGAAGAAAAAAGTTATTGCAGGAATAAGGTTTGGGATATATAATAATTCTGTTATAGAGTTATTCCGCGATAGCTCAATGGTAGAGCGAACGGCTGTTAACCGTTTGGTTCCAGGTTCGAGTCCTGGTCGCGGAGCTTTTGTTTAATATCCAGTGTAGATTAATTGAAGGCTATTTTTAAATTTCACAATAGAATCATATTCTATTAATTTACCCTCGTTTACTCCTATAAATATTGGATTAATGATAATTTCTTTATTTTGGAAATTGTATTTAAAAATTTCTGTAGAAGGAATATATGCAATTCTAACTAATATGCCATTTAGGTTCAAAACAATATGGAAACATCCTTTCAATTGTTGTTGTAAAAATAGCACGTCTTCCGAGATTGGCAAATTACCTCTGTTAATAATATATCTCTCTTCAAATTGAAGATTATTCGCAATTCTTGACCTAGGGGAAAACGTAAGAATAAAATCTTGCCCTATCTCCCACAAAGGTCCTTCAAATCGTACAAAATCCTTAAGTTTAGCAACCGAAATAACGATATCATCTGGAATTTTTCGTGTAAAATAAAAATCTTCATATACTTCCTTAGGAATAATTTTTTTAAAGTTGATTGTTTTGGGATGAACTAATGTAAGAATAGTCTTATATACCCACAAAGCAAATTGTTGCCATTCGGTTTTAGAAATATTTCTATTAAGATTCTCATCGCCCATCAATATTGTTAATGTATTTTCAATGTCAAGATCAATTTTACCTAAAAAATCTTTGTTACACTTCTTACATACTGAACCATTAACTAAAGAATACACAGAATAGTTTCTTTGTGATTTTAACTCTAACTTTATTCTGTTAATGTCTTTCTTAGCAACAAAGCCTTTATACGGCAACTTAGGAGACACATGGGATAAATTCTCAACCTTTATCTTGTTTAATTTACGAAAGCGTTTAGAGAAAATATGTTCTTTGGTAATCTCTTGGGTGGAATTGCAAAAAATACATTTTTTCATAATCTATATTATAGCTCAAGTATTTAATATATAGTTAATTTCCCTCAAACCAATATCAAAGTGAAACTACGCTTTCAGAAATATGCCATATATAAGGAACCTCTCTACTACTTGACTCTATATTCTTCCTAAACTAGAATCTAAATATGACTAAAAATCCTTTTTATAATGCAATAGCTGCTTCAGTATATATAATACTAGTAGTTTCCCTATTAACCATTACCTCTGAATTTAGTAATTCCATAGCTGGAGGATCAGGTAAAGACTCATTCTTAGCTCCAATAATGATGATATCCATGTTAACACTCTCTGTTGCAGTAATGGGATATATATTTGGTTATCAACCAATAATGTTGTATTTAGATGGTAAAAAGGAACAAGCAGTAAAACTTTTCTTACAGACTGTTGGTATTTTTGGAGGAATAACTTTCCTAATATTTATTCTCTACCTAACAGGAATTCTTTCTTAACAAATTCAAAAATATTTTAGATTGTATTCTCAATTACAAGTTGCTATCATTCACCAATGCAATTTCTGGAACAACAAACTGACTCTCTAGATATCACTCAATATGACCAATATTTGAACTCCGGTGGTAAGCTAACTGAAACAGAATTACACTTAGCTTTAGATATATTGTCTAACTGCTGTGATATACCACCCAAAAGACCTGAAACATTTCAAATAAAGAACATAGCAGACTCCTGTAATTTAAATGTGTCTCAATCAGAAGTATTAACATACTGTGCATTAAGAAACAAATTACCCTGCGAAGAAGAAATGAATAGAAATATAGATCCAAGATCTAAAAATTGTTGGTGTATGACTGACCAAGAATTAGTACAACAAATATTCCTACTCTCAGATCCAACAGGTGAAAAATACTTTGTAATCACTGAGAAATTTCAACGAATTTTTAAAAATTAACCCATACTCTTCTCCATGGGATTGATTTTTCTTCCTTTCCTTAATATCGTATTACAGTATATAAGATGATTTTTTAAATGTCCCTATGAACACTCTCGTTCTCTTTGATTCTCAATTCGGAAATACACAAAAGATAGCAAAAGCAATATCAGAATCTTTTCCATCAACACACAAAGTAAAATTACTAAATATAAATGAGATGACTAATAAAGAGTTAAAAGACACTAATCTACTTGTTGTAGGATCTCCTACCCATGGAGGAAGAGCAACAGAAGAATTACAAGCATTCTTTAATCAATTACCACAAAATTCTTTAAAAGATATTAAACTAGCATCCTTTGATACAAGATTTAAAGAACAAGATTTAAACTTCGCTCTAAAGGTAATAATAAAGATATTTGGATTTGCAGCACCAAGAATAAATAAAACATTAGAAAGTAAAGGAGCTAAATCAATAATAGAACCCGAAGGATTCATAGTTAAAGAATCTGAAGGACCATTAGCTGATGGAGAAATAGAAAGAACAAAAGAATGGGTAAAACAGATATTGATTTCTTTAGAGAAGTAATACATACTTAAGTATGAAATCCTTTTTAGTATCTGTAGTATTAATAGCCTTTGCAGGATTCTTTCTCTACTATTTCCTCTTTGCTAGACAAACAGGACAGTATGTACCAGACACATGGGGAGATTTACCATGTATGTATCTAGTAAATATCACTAGTGACTCTATGGAGCCTGAATTAAAGCAAGGAACAATCCTCTCAATGAATAAATGTATTACTAAGATTAGAACTTTTCCTGTAGATCAAATAGTACTCTTTCAAGAGGGAGGAAGTAGAAAAGTAGGAAGAATAATATCGGGTGAAGATGATTCATATGTAATAGGTCAAGATAATAGAAAAGGTGAAGAGTTTACAATATTAAAAGAAGATATAATCGCTGTAGCAGAATTACAATCCCTTTAAAGCTTCCAATGTAGCAAGTAATGCATCTCTCTTACCAATGACCATTTCCTCTGTTTTGTCACTTGCAAATACATCACACCATGGACCATTACATCCTTGTAACATATCTGAAATATATGAAATCTGTGCAAATTCAACAGGATTCTCTTTAAAGTAATTCTCATTTAACCAACC
>LBOT01000019.1:9035-15663 GCA_000989675.1 candidate division WS6 bacterium GW2011_GWE2_33_157 | reverse complement strand
TCGTCATCAGTTGCTAATAGGTTACCAAAACCAGAATCTCTAACTACCTCATTACATATTACTAAATCACCTACCTTTAAATCCTCTTTTAAACCACCAGCACAACCAATATTAATAATGTATTTTGCTCCATTAAAGTAAGCCTTAACCATTGTTGTATGCAATGCTAAAGACCCTTCTGAAGCAAAGATATATTTTATTAACTTACCATATGCTGCAAATAGAACACTCTCTTCATATCTAGTAAGAGTATGCTGTAAAACAACAATATTAGGATCATCCTTACTTACAGATGACAAAATCTGTGGCCATCTAGTACTATGCCCAATTATTACTACTTCAGGAAAACCCTCTATTTTCTTGTACTCTCTTCTATTACTTGGATTAATAACCAAGTTATCTTTTTTGTAAAACATCTCCCATTATACCACTATTTCTAACCCCTATTCCCATATCCTGCATTCCCCTATATACTTTAACTATATGTCTACCGAAGATTTCACTCAAGACAGATTAATAGAGGTTGAAAAACTACTAGAAATAGAACTACCAAATACCTCTAAAAAAGAAAAAAGGGATAGCGTAGAAGGAGCAAGAGTATCACCATCACAAATAGAGAAGCTCTCTTACCTCTATGAACTTCACAACCGTATAACAAATGATATTGACTTTGTACATGAATTAACAAAGATAGAACCAATTGAAAAGGAAAAAGCATTAGAGAGTGCAAGATATTCAATATATGGTACTCAGATGCATCAATTACAGTACTTTACACAACTATTTAATAGAACAGAACAATTAAATAGGTTACCTTCAAAAAACGATTTTTTGCATACATTCCCATTTAGAAACTCTGAATATTATAAAGGTTTACAACATATATTAGATATTACTGATACACATAGTAATAATATATCTCAATCATATTGGAATGAATGGAGAATGAATGGACAAGACTTTACACCCAAGAGACATAAAAATTACATAATTAATCCATCTACAATACGAGATATGTGGGAACTAGGAGTAATACCACTTGAAGATATGGATACATTTAATATGAATAAAGAGAAGATAGATAAAGAGAAACTCAATCCACACAACACTATGCTTTTAAATGAAACCTTCTCCATATTAAATATCTTCTTTAATGATTGTCATTTACAAGTACCTACTCTAATAGATGAGATATGTATACCTAATGACTTCCCTAACTCCCCTATTAGAATCATTGATTACAAAACAGGTAGTCAATTTAAAGAACCAGAATACAAAGAGAGAATACAGATATTTTTAATGATGACTTCCATATTAGTGAATATGATGGATAGGGTTGGTAGTGTTCAATTTAAACAATCTCAATGGGATATTACTCATAATACACATGATTTACCCTTCTTTACTAAGAGGAAACTTAAAGATAATTTAATTGGTTCAGTATATTTTGATCAGATATTAGATATATCTGATGTCTTTAACAAATATTTTAAATTCTCATATGTTAATCCTCTTACACAAGAGAGTATAGATATTAATATTAATGATATTGGTATAGATATTAAAGATATGCTTATGTATTTAAATGGTATTACCTCATTCTATATTAAATATAGGAATATACTTAAACCTAAGATAGATAGTAATAGATCTCCATATACATTACCTTCTTTCCCAATAAAAAATTTTGATAAATGTAATGGTTTTAGTAATGATATACAACTTGGTTTAAATTTCTAACCTTATATAGGCATTTATATTATCTATTTGACATCATTAAAATATCATTCTATCTTATAGTACATATCTGTCCAAATTAAATTTTTAATATTTTTTATTTATTATTTAATTTGTTACATTTCTTTTAATGAAACGTTTACTTTTTATCTTTCTTCTCAGCTTTCTAACAGTATTTATAGCAGGGGCAATTGCATTTAAGACTCAAATATCTAAACCTGTATTAGCAGCAAGTAACATAGTTTATAACAATATCCCAACTCCCATCCCCGGAAATGTTCCCAGTCTTGGATACGAAGCAACATCAACATCTGAATTCGGAGGACAAGTAAGCCTAGCAGGAACAGAGAGAGAAAATCCAATTATTACTGTACTAATGAGTAGTTGGGCTTGTCAATCAGGATCATGGAATACTGGAACTTGTGTTACAACAGAGGATGCTACTTTTTCTCATCCCATCACACTAAAAATCTACAATGTTAACCCAGATAATTCTGTTGGAACAGTAATTGCATCAAATACAATAACTTTTGATATGCCATATAGACCTTCTGCAGACCCATCCTGTGGAGATGGAAGATGGTCTGATGGCGAGAATTGTTTCAATGGGAAAGCTTTCCCTATCTCTTTTACATTTAATGGAATTACACTTCCTGATAATGTAATAATAGGAGTTTCCTACAACACTTCACACTATGGAGAAACACCTCTTGTAACTGGTGGACCATATGATTCACTTAATGTAGGAACTAATCCAACACCTTCTGTTGGAACTTCATTACCAACTAACAACGATGCATATTTAGACTCAACTTGGTCTGGTGCATATTGCAATGGTGCGTTAGGAACTGGTTCCTTTAGACTTGATGCTGGATGTTGGACTGGATACTTACCAGCTTTTAAAGTTGAAGCAGAATCACCATTCGTTAGAAGTGCTGAAATAACTTCCCCTTTAAGTGGAGCTGAGGTCTTTGGAATGGTTTCATTCGATGCAACTCTAACTGATAAAGATCAAAATGATAATGTACAATGGGCAGTAAGAAAAGGGACATGTGCTGCTGGAACAGGTACTGTTATTGGAAATGTGGATGGTAAATCAAATGAATATACATGGGATCATACAACTTTTCATGCATCTGCGGATACTTCCTCATGGGAACCAGGTAACTACTGTTTTATCTTTAACCCAACAGAAAGTACTGGGGATACTCCAATCCGTTTAACAAGAAATTTTGTTGTTATTGACACTGATAGTGATAACGATGGTGTTTTGGGAGCTGCAGATTATTGTCCAAATACGGAGGAAGAATCTTTTAATAAATTAGGTACAAACAGACTAATGTGGGATGGTGAGCAATGGGTAACCTCTCATCCAACAAAAAGTACTGTGCCTAAGGAAGGCTTCACCATGGAATATACAAATGGATGTAACTGTACAGAAATTCTTAATGAATTAAGTGCAATAACTGGTGAGAGTTTTGATGGACATTACACATTTGGTTGTAGTCAAAGTATCCTTGAAGACTGGAATAAGGGCTATTATATGACAGAGCATTTAACCATTCCTGTTGATACAGCAGATGGAGTACATGGAACTAAAATTTTAAATAGTTCATACGATTATAAAATAAAAATATCCGGTACTGCTGATGCACAAGTAGGAAATCCAATTTACTTCGATGCTGAGTATTCAAATTTTCCTTCAGTTGATGGTACAAATTGGGTTGATGGAGTAACAACATATGAAGTATATACTACCAATTTATTAGATCTTAAAGTCAATGGGAACTTTGTAGATTGGGGAGTATTTAACCCAACTCATGTGTATGAAACAGAAATAACAGGAACTAATAGTCCAATCTTCTTAAATATTTATGATGAATATTATCCAAACAATATGGGTAATTTATCTGCTGATATTTTTGTAAAGTTGTATTAATTTTAGACCTCTTATTCGATTTCACAAAAGGGGAGCCCTACCTCCCCTTTTTCTTTTTAATAGAATTAATAAATATATTTGTATATTTAAAATATATTTAATCTCCTAATACTAAATATATATATGAAAAAAGTATTAATAGTAATAACAGTAATAATATTACTAATAACTCAAATACAAATTATAAATGCAAATGGAATAAGTAAACTATCAGGAAATTCTCTAAAAGCACACCTATACCTATATGGATCAAACAATGAATTTGCAAAAATGACATATAACAAAGCAGGACAATATTTTGAATATATATTAAATGCACACCACCTATTACCAAATACAAAATACATACTACTCTACTACCCTCAGAAAACAATAGGATTATTATGTATAGGGTATGGAACAAGTAATAATGCAGGAGGATTAAACATATCAGAGAAGGAAATAGATATAACCTCTATACCATTTAATATTGATATAAATGGATCTACAAATACAACTACATATGAAAATGGAATAACAGGAGGAAAGATATGGTTAGTACTATCAAATGAAGTAAACTGTCCTAATATGCACTTTCTTACACCTACCCTAACAAATGCTCTCTACGAAGATACACTAATCTACTATTGGAAATGGTAATCGTAAAGGGAGGGAAACCTCCCTTTTTTGTATATATTTACAAATATCTTAATATTCTTTAATATTAAATATGTTAGGAATAAACATAGATATTAATTACGATAACCAGTATATATCTGAAGTAGTAAAGGTAATTGATAAACCATTCACATATCTTCAAAAAACACTCTCAGAACAAACATATAACAATATTACTAATCTAGTAGATACTGTATTAACAGTAGCATTCGTACTCCTTGCAATATACATTGTTTACTCTACCCTACACTTTCTTTCTGGGATATTTTCAGGAAAATTTAGATTAAGAGTACTCATATCAATAATAATATCCCTAGCCTTTTTCTTTTTAATATATTTGATAGATACACTCTACCTCTCATGAGACCAATATCTTACAAAGATAAAAAAAGAATGTATGCATTCATAGTAGTAGCAATAATAATGATAGCAGCATTACTCTATCTACGATTTGTATTAGGAACAGATTAAGACATATAAATCCATCAACAACCTTAGGTAAACCATCACTTTTGTGATAGAATATACGCTTGTTATGGAATATATCCCATTAAAGAAAGAAAATATAAGAAATGTCGCTATCATTGCCCATGTAGACCATGGTAAAACAACGCTAGTAGATGCCTTTCTAAAACAAAGTCACCTTTTTAGAGAAAATCAAGATGAAATGTCTCAAACACAAATATTAGATAGCGGAGACTTAGAAAAAGAGAAAGGAATTACAATAAAAGCAAAGAATATATCCATTAGATATAAAGGATATAAGATTAATATCATAGACACACCAGGACACGCAGACTTTGGAGGAGAAGTAGAAAGAACACTCAATATGGCAGACGCCTGTTTACTACTCGTAGATGCACAAGAAGGAGTAATGCCACAGACAAAGTTTGTACTAAAGAAGGCATTAGAAATGAATCTAAAGCCAATATTAATAGTAAACAAGATAGATAAAAAATTAGCTAACTGCACAAGAACAGTAGGAAAAGTACAAGACCTATTCCTCTCACTAGCTACTAATATAGATCAATTAGACTTCCCAATCTACTATGCAATAGCAAGAGAAGGAAAAATATGGAAAGAATTACCACAAGGAGATTTAACAAAAGCAGGAGAAATACAAGGAGATATAACACCAATATTAGATGAAATAATTGAATACTGTCCACCACCATCAGGAGAATCAACAGACCCATTCCAAATGCAAATAACATCACTAGAATATGATGCTCACTTAGGAAGATATCTAGTTGGAAAAATAAATAGAGGAACGGTTAAAGTAGGAGACCCAGTAGTATTACTTGAGAAAGAAAATAAAGTACAAGGAAGAGTAAAAGAGATATTCGTAAAAGAAGGTTTAGAATGGGTAAATGTACAGGGCACATCAGTTGGTGAAATCATTGCAGTAGCAGGAATAGAATCAACAGCCATTGGAGCAACTCTATGCGCTCTAAACACACCAGAGGCCCTTCCAGATATCAAAATAACACCACCCTCAGTTAAGGTAAAATTCGAAGCTAATACATCCCCATTTTCTGGAAAAGAAGGTAAATTTGTAACAGCAAAACAATTAGAACAAAGATTAGAACAAGAAAAAGAATTAAATATTAGTTTAAATATTGAAAAACAGGGAGGATCTACCTACTCCGTAGCAGGAAGAGGAGAACTACAATTAGCAATATTAGTAGAACAACTAAGAAGAGAAGGATTTGAATTCCAATTAAGTAAACCAGAAGTAGTATTAATTGAAAAAGATGGTAAACAGTTTGAACCAGTAGAAGAATTGATAATAGACTCACCAAGTGAATATCTAAGTACAATAACTCAAGAAGTAAGCAGTAGAAAAGGAGAAATGGTTGATATTGAAACAGAAGGATTACAAACAAGATTCACATACAAAATATTTACTAGAAATTTAATAGGATTACACAGAATATTAATGAATGCTACAAAAGGAACAGCAATTGTTAATAGCTTTGTAACAGACTATGTACTATACCAGAAACAAGAACCACTCTTTAGAAAAGGAGTTATCATATCACAAGACACAGGAACAACATTAGGATTTGCATTAACCACAATACAAGAAAGAGGACAACTCTTTGTAGGATCCTCTGAAGATGTATATGAAGGAATGATAATAGGGATAAATAACCATGAACAAGATCTAGTAGTAAACCCATGTAGAGCAAGACATAAGACCAATGTTAGAATGTTAAGAAGTGAAATGACTATGGTAAATCTTAAATCTACCATACCTCTAACCATTGAATACGCACTCTCCTTTATAAATGA
>LBOT01000019.1:0-8979 GCA_000989675.1 candidate division WS6 bacterium GW2011_GWE2_33_157 | reverse complement strand
GTAGAATAATTCAAATAGTTTGAAAATAAACATTGTATAAAGTAACATATTATCTATGTCTGAATATATCCAAGTACAAAACTTAAAAAGAGTATACAAACCAAGTAAGGAAGTAATCGTCAATGCACTTAATGGTTTAAACTTTTCAATTGAAAAGGGAGATCTAATATCTGTAATAGGAAGCTCAGGATCTGGTAAATCTACATTTTTAAATATATTAGGAGGATTAGATTGGAACTATACAGGAGACATCATTGTAGATGGAAAAGATATTAAACAGTACAATCAAAACTTTTATAGACGCTTTATCGTAGGAACAATATTCCAACAATTCTACCTAATACCCTCCCTTACTGTAGAAGAAAACATATTACTACCTACTAAGTTTGTAAAAAGTATGAATAAATATGAACTAAATAAAAGACTAGAATATATATTAAAAGAAACAGAACTAACAGATAGAAGAAAACATTACCCAAATCAACTCTCAGGAGGACAAGCACAAAGAGTAGCCATTGCGAGAGCAATGATAGACAGTCCTAAAATATTACTAGCAGATGAACCAACGGGTAATTTAGATAGTAAAACTGGAGAATCCATTATCAATTTAATAAAAACATTAAATAAACAGGAAGGTATTACTACAATCATAGTTACTCATGATATGAAAATAGCAAAACAAACAAACAAAATAATAACCTTAGTGGATGGTAAAAATGTTTAAATATGCACTAAAGCTAGTATTTAGAAGAAAACTAAGAACATTCCTAACAAGTTTAGGAATAATGATAGCTGTAATGCTAATGACATTCATACTCTTTGGAATGACAGATTTAAAAAATGCAGTAGTATCTGAATTTAGTAGTAGGTTCTCTCCACAAGATCTATATGTATCTGGAAACGATATACTAATGTTTGGAGGAATGAATACTGCACCATCAAAAGATGATAAAGAAGAAAAAAGCATAATACTAAATGATGTAGAAAAGAAAAAAATAGAAGAAATTGATGGGGTAGAATATGTAGAACCAATATCAACAATAAGTAATGTAGAAATATATCTAGAAGGAGATAACACTCCCTACCCTCTTAACTTCATAGGAGGTTCTAACCTACCTGGAACACACCATATGTATAAAGGTTTCTATGGAAATGATGATACATTGGACAATGGGGAGATCTTTGTTAGTGATTTTGTAGTTAGTTTCTTTGAAACTACTAAAGAAGATATCATTGGTAAAAAGATATTAGTTAAAAGCTCAAACAGTGGAAACTTCCTTTCTACTGCATCTAAAAGTATGTTAAACAAGGATTATCAATTCACTATCTCTGGGGTTACAGAATCCGGGGGAGATGCTTTCTTTATAAACAACAATGATGCATTAAATATGTTAGTTGATTTAGGAGGATTTAGTTCACAACAAGATTACATTAATACAGTTGGATACAGCCAATTACTTGTATATACACAGGAGGGGAAAACATCCAAAATAGAGAAATATATTACAGATGATTTAGGACTATATGTAATATCTACTGAAACAGTACTAGGATTTTTAGATACACTCACAGCAGGATTAACCATTGCTCTAGTTATATTTGGTGGCATATCTGCATTAGTAGCATCAATTGGAATAATAAATACAATGATAATGAGTATATATGAACAAACAAAAGAAATAGGAATAATAAAAGCAATGGGAGCATCTAACTTCCAAATATTAATAATATTTTTGATACAATCTGCAATCATTGGATTAATAGGTGGAATACTAGGACTATCAATAACATTCCTCTCCATGAAATTAGCAGATCCATTCATAGTAGAAGCATTAACAGAACAAGGATTTGGGACATTAAAAACATTCTTTAATTTCCAACCATTAAATGCAATATATATTACTATTGGAAGTATATTAATTGGAATAATAGCAGGTCTATACCCAGCAAGAAAAGCATCAACAATAGATCCAATACAAGCGTTAAGATACGAGTAATTACATAGCCTTCCTTATCAAATATAGTATTCCATCTAAATGGTTTAGATATTGTATACCACACCTAGATAAATCCAAGACCTCATCTCCAAACAACTTCCTATCTACATCCTGATTTCTCCATACCTTTCTTCTTAAAGAATCCAACATTACATAATTTACATCAAGTATATTATGAAGGAACTGTGTTCCATTAAATTTACCTTCACGAAGATAATCTTCTGCATATGAGGGTTTACCATTATTTCTATAAGCCCAAGGAATAAATAGAGATGGGAAAGTACCCTCTCGTACTTTTTTTGAAACACTCTTAGCAAAAGTATTAGTAGTTACATCAAAGAATCTTGTTTCTTTACCATATGTTAAGTAAAAATCAGCACCCATTACATCTTCATCTCCACAACTAGGATTACAATCTATACCATTCTGTTTACAAGCATTCAAAAAAAACACCTCTGCAAGTATTCCCTGAGGAAGATAATTAATATCTTTACTACTTCTTGGAGAAAATCCTGATACATCTATAGCACATTCCTCATATACACACCTATACCACTCATGTTTTGAGCTATTAATCCTGTAATCCGTTAATGATAGGATTTCAGCCTTTACATCTTCCCAATTCTTTTCTATGGAATTTGACTCAACATTATTTCCTACTTTCTCTAGAGTATAGGTTTGAGTATAGATAGACTATTGCAAGACAAGTTATTGGTTATAGTAAATAAAATTTTCTAACTTTTCAACTACTAGATAAATATGTTGAATTTACACAAAGAAATGGTAATGATATATTTTAATATATAAATTGTGAATACCTCTATATGGGAAAAATATATAAATGTGAAGTATGTGGACACATTATTGAAATCTTACATGAAGGAACTGGAACATTAGTATGCTGTAATAAAGATATGGTTGAATTAATTGAAAAGAAGGAAGATGTAGGACTAGAGAAGCATGTACCAGTAATAGAAATAATTGATTATATTGCAAAAATAAGTATTGGAGAAATATTACACCCTATGGAAGAAACCCACTATATAGAGTTTGTACAATTAATAGTAGATGGAGTCGAATATACAAAATTTCTTAAACCAGGAGAAACACCAATAGTAGAATTCCAATTACCAAAACAATACACAACAGTACAAGCGAGAGAGTACTGTAACGTACATGGACTCTGGATTAGTAAGTAATCTACTTAATAAATATCTGATATCCAAAATATCCAATGGTAGCAAGTAATGCCACTATTATTACTATCAGAACAACTACCACTACACCACCACCCTTTTCTTTCTTTTCCTCACCACTATCAAGTGTATTCACTACTTCCTCTTCTACCTTAGGAACTGCAATATCAGGAGTAGTAGAATATGCAGCAAATGGTTGTGATAGGTTAGCAGGAGTCTCTGATTTAAATGCATCTGCCACAGGAGCTACTTCGGAGTAAAGCTTGTATCCATACTAGGAGTACTTTCAACTACTGGTGCAGAAGCAAAGGTTGTATCCATATTAGGAGTACTTTCGGTTACTGGCGCAGAAGCAAAGGTTGTATCCATACTGGGTGTACTCTCTTCTACTTGAGGTGTAGGTGTAAATGTTGTATCCATTGGAGGAGTAGAAGGTGCACTACCACCTAAAACACCCTCCATCAATGGGCTTACCGAAGGTTGAACAGCATTGTAATCATTACTTTGTGTAGAAGGAAGAGGCGTATTTAAACTACCTGTTCCTTGGTTAAAATCATCACCTGTGTTACCTGTAACGTTGTTGTTGTTAATATTATCCACGACAAAAAAGAAAACAATTTAATCTCTATTCAATATATCAGAAAGTTCTAGCACTCTTCAACAAATTTAATAATAAATTACTATCACTCTCTCCAGCTACTCTAGGAATCAAATCCCTATCCATTATTGTAGGAGTCATCTTTACTTGTATTAACTTACCATCTTTAACATACAAAGAAAGGATAATACCCTGTCTTGTACCAATCCATCTATACTGATCAAAATATAAGTTACCCAAACCATAGAAAATTAATCCATCTTTATATACCTCATATGTTTGAGGTTGATGCGCTTGTGTACCAACAACCATATTAGCACCCAAATCTATTGCTTTTCTAAACACACCCTTTTGATCTGGAGAACTTAATGGTTTGTAACAAATAGGGTATATAACATCTGTATCTGGATAGCTATAACACTCTTGAAATTGGAAAGTTACTATTACAACATCAGCATTCTCCCTTGCTATTTTAATATCTCTTTCTAATTTAGCAACAGAGTACGAATTAGCACCAGCATGAGTATCAGAAGCAATAGCTCCAGTATTTAGCATGGTATCGTAGTAGTTATAACCAACAAACGCTATCGTGCTACCCTTTACTTCTTTGTACAAAATCTTACTAGCATCAGTGATATCTAAACCACCACCAAAATGATCCCAACCTAAATCATTGTATACCTGTATAGTGTTGGCATTGTTAGTAGAACCATAATCATTGTTATGATTACCTGTTAATTCAACAATATCTACTCCACTCTTTTTTAATGTCTCTATATATTTAGGATTAGAACAAAACCTCATACCAGTATATCCTGTACAACCCTCTACAAATGAGACCTCATTTGAAATATGTGTTAAATCAGCATCAGAAAGAAACTCCCCTAAATCTCTCGCAGGGTATTCATAATTTTTTAAAGAATCCATCTTAGAAGCTAAGCCTCTAGACATAGCGACGACACCACTCATATTAATCTTAGCTACATTAGTTAGATCCATTCCAACACTCTCACCATACTTCCTTTCAATATTTCTACTTAATATACCCTTAACAAACTCATTTCTTTTTCCACCCTCAAGTGCATACCTTAATTTTAAACTACCACCATCATCATTAAAGATATATCCATCTTCCCAAGAAAGAACCTTCAAATCACTACTTAATTCATTTGAAGTAACAAACCCAATATACTCTTCACTACTTTTAAGTTTAATAGCCATATCCTCTGCACTAACAACAGTAATATCACTACCTACTAATTCAGGAAAGTAACCATTTGCAAATTCATACTCATTAGAAGAAACATATATACCCTTAACACTCTTTAAGTCCTCTAAAGATGTTTCCCCCTTTACCCAATACATATGCCCAACAGGGATATATTCCTTCGCATATACAGGAACTTCTACATCTTTAGAATACTTAATAACGTAATCTCCCTTCTCAACAAATTCAAATCTCTTCTTACCATCAAGTGCAATATCATCCACAGAACTAACAATATATTTCTCTATCTCACTTGGTACTGAATCATCAAAAGATATCTTAAAAGTCTCATACTCAACTTTAGGAGGAACATTAACAAATATACCTAATACTGCAAATGGAGGAATGTGACCAATAGTGATTAAATAGAAAAAAAAGGTTAAAAATGGTATAATGATGTATAGAAATAGCAAAGGAAACTTCCTATTTCTACTCTGTTTCTTTTTCATAGTATAGCTTTGTAACATTACAGATATATAGTATCACAATTATTTTATTTGAATAAAAAGCGAAACTATAGGATACAGAGGAAATAAAAAATATGAAAAACAAATATTACAATAAAAATGTATTAGCCATTGTAGCAGGAATACTTGTTACAGGTTCAATACTAAATACAGTACAAGAAGTATCACCATCCGTTATAGATGGTTTAAATGGTGCAGTCTTTGCTAAGGAGTATGAACAAGATATTGAATATATCCAAACTACTCCATTAAATGAAACAATCCTTGAGGAAGCTGTATCTACTAGATTAGAAGATAGTGAGACTTTAAGAAAAGTAAACAATATACGTACATATCTTCAAAAGAGAAACTCACCATTAGCTGATTATGCAGGAGTCTTTGTAGATGCTGCTAACACATATGGTATCGACTATAGATTAGTTGCCGCTATCTCAATCATTGAATCAAGTGGTGGTCTTCATACCTTTAGAACTTACAATGCATGGGGTTGGGGTAAAATGAACTTTGATAGCTGGGAAGAAGGTATATGGACTGTATCAAAAGGTTTAGGTAACTACTATGCTAAAGGTGCAGATACACCTTCTGAAATAGCTAGATCTTACTGTCCTCCTTCAGCATCAAGCTGGGCAAGTAAAGTAACTTCCGTTATGAACTTAATAGGGAAGTAAGATATAATCGGTAATGGAATCAACCAAATTAGGTAAATTTAGCGTGATATATCCTAATAATAAGGAGTATCACGCTATTAAAAGAGAAATATGGAATCAAGACTCATATCATTTTGAAAGTAAGAAAAATAACCCCTTCATTGTAGATATAGGTGCACACATAGGAATATCTGTTCTTTACTTTAAAGATATATATCCAAACTCTGAAATACTTGCTTTTGAACCAAATCCAATATCATTTGAGATACTAAAAGAGAATATCCAAATTAATGGACTAAGAAATATTACCTTGGTACAGAAAGCAATATATAAGGAAATGGGTACTGTAGTTCTGTATATTGATGATACAGATGAGATGTGGGGTTCTAATTCAAGCCTAAAAGAAAAGAGTTGGAATGGATTAGAGAAAACGAAACCAATTCAAGTACAGTCAACTACTCTACAAGAATATGTCAAGGATAAGGAGTATATAGATATGCTTAAAATAGATACAGAAGGTACTGAATTATCAATACTTAATAGTAATAAACATATACTTAGTAAAGTACAAAACATATCTGTTGAATATCATCCTTCAAGAAGAACAAGAGTTAAAGATCTATTAAATATCTTAAATCAATTTTTCATTACAGAAATATATAGAGAGGGTAAACTACTTAAAAATCCAGAAGAAAAGCTATTAACGATAAAAGGAAAGAAGCGTATATAATACTGATTTCCACCCATTATGAAATATTCCATATAACTCTTTTCCAACCTTCTGTGAATCATGCCTTACTAAACTTCTTACTAGTGTATCTCCTTTCTCTTTTTTAAGTACAGAATTTGCCACCAAATCCGTTCTAACAATATTTCTATCCCCATTCTCTTCTAAATCATCAACAAAGATATGTTCCCCATCTTTTAAATATCTTTTATATGCAGAGTTAGGAATTCTTCCACTGTTAACTAAAACATGATTAAACTTTCTTCCAATATATCCCTCAACAATATCTAATACCTCACTGTGAGTCTTACCTCTTGTTTGACCTATCTTAGACATAAGGTTGGGAATAAAGATAAGTTCAGCTTTAGTCTTTTGTAAAGCCTCTGATATACCACTAACAATTATATTTGCAAGAGTTGTTGTATATAGATCACCAGGACCAACAATAATATATTTTGATGTCATAATCGCCTCAATAGCCCCATCATATGCTTTTGCTTCTTTGTCAAAATGGAAATCTTCAATCATAGCATCCTTTGTTGGTTCATCTATTAAATGCTCTCCTACAATCTCTCTACCATCTGAATATTTAGCTACCAACTTCACCTTATCCAATGTAACAGGAATGATATTACCATTAACATTAAACAAATATTTAAACATTTCAATCGCTTCTATCTCAGAACCCGAAATCTCTGTCATAGCAATCATTAGTAAATTACCCATTGTATGACCTTTTAAACCATCTCCTTGAGAAAATCTATAAGTAAACAAATTCCTAAGAGTATTACCTTCATTTTCATCAGAGAGTGCAATAATGGATTTCCTTAAATCACTAAGTGGAAGTAATCCAAACTCATCTCTTACCACAGCATTACTACCACCATCATCCATCATTCCTACAATGACATTCAAATCCAAATCTTTATGTTTTTTTAGACCTTCAAGTACCACTGAGGTACCCGTTCCACCACCAAGTACAGTAATTTTCATACGTGTATTGTATACCAAAAGATGATATAATTAAATGTTTAATTAATGATTATACCCCCACTATGAAGTTCAAGATCGGATCAAAAGTGTTCTATCCCTCACACGGTGCAGGATGGATAAAAGCAGAAAAAGAGATTGAGTTTAATGGTGAAATAAAGAAGTATTTTGAATTTGAATTCATAAATGCTCAATTAACAATATCCACCCCTATTGAGAATGTAGAAAACCTTAGTGTTAGACCAGTATTTAATCAAAAAGATATAAAAGAAAAAGTACTTACACTAAAAAAGAAACCTGTTAAAGATCCAAAGACTACTGACTTCAATAAACTAATGGAAATATTCAAGAAATTAGAAAATCAAGCAAATATTGAATCTGCTATTGAAACAATACAGTACTGTAATCATGTTAAAAGACAAAGAGAAAAAGATGGAAGATTAATACCAGTCACTATTGAAAATGAATTAGGAAGAGCAGTTGGAGATATTGTAGGTGAGTTAGCAGTATCCTCAGGTGTAAAGTTTGTAAATGCGGCAAGAAGTTTTGAAAAGCTAACTGGATTAGAAACAAAAATACCTTTAGAGTAAATTCTTACTTTTTGATTTCTACCATTACCTCTTTATCTTCTACCTTTATCTGTATACCATTTTCTAATGTATCTCTCTTTTCAAACAAATCTATTATTACATTACTCTTTAGCTTCTCTTCATAAGTGGTAATGATACTTTCAATCTCACTACTATCTGTCATATATAGTATGGATACTCTCTCTCCTACTTCACAACCACTCTCTTTCCTTGCAACTTGAAGACCTCTAATAATCTCATTTAACATACCCTCTTCTTTTAATTCATTTGTTAAATTAATATCTAGTGATACAAATACTTTTCCATCACTTTGGGATATTAATCCGTCACCTGTTTGTTCTTTTTCAGAAAATACTACCTCTTTTACATTAAGTTCACCCTTAATTATCTCTTGCATCTGTAAATCAGAAATAGGGACATATACTTTTGATAAAGGTTGTCTTACTTTCAACCTGTTATCATCTCTAATCTTTAAACCAATGGAACATATATCTCTTACC
>LBOT01000018.1:25934-32529 GCA_000989675.1 candidate division WS6 bacterium GW2011_GWE2_33_157 | reverse complement strand
TGCTTTCTTATTTCTTGTCTTGATTCGTATTGACCATAGAAATTCTCTTTCTTGCTATATATTGGTGTCTCTGGTGAATTCATATATTTAGGACCAAAATCATTTCCGGGTAGTACTCTCCCTGTAAAAGCAATGACCTTCCCCGAGCTAGATCTAATTGGAAACATTATCCTTTTTACAAACTTCCCTCTTATTTTACCCTCTTTCTCAACAAAAAGTCCCGAAGATATTAATTCTTCTTTAGAATATTTTTTTTCCTTTTGAATATAGTTTAACAAGTCATATCCACCAGGAGCATATCCTATTCCAAAGTTTTTTATACTTTCATCAGTTATTCCTCTTTTATATAGGTAATTTAGAGCTTCTTTATTAATTGGCTTGTGTAGTTGTTGATAGAAAAATATTGTTGCCTGCTTGTTAATAGTCTCAATTCTTTCATATCTACTGGTAGATATAGATTTCTCAAGTCTTACTCCAGCTTCTTTGGCTAATTTTTCTAATGTTTCTGGAAAATCAATATTTTCAATCTTTTGAATAAAGTTGAATATGTCTCCTGTTTCTCCACATCCAAAACATTTGTAACGTTGTATTTCGGGACTAACTACAAAGGAGGGTGTCTTTTCTGTATGAAATGGGCAAATACCTATGAAATTCTTACCAGCCTGTTTAAGCTGAACATATTTACTGATAACATCAACAATATCTAATTTGTTTTTAATTTCTTCTATTTGATCTCTTGATGAGTTCATGCTCAATTATATCAGTTTTACAGCATTTATTCGCATTCTGTGGTGTTTTGAATAATATGGCATGTGATTTGACCAACCCCAGTATTGTTTGTTGAGGGGATGGGGATATCTTTTCCATTTAATTGTATCTGTGTACTTTGGATTCTTCCTGTTGTTAAAGAAAATGTGTTTAGTACAGTATATTCGTGAATTGTATTAGGTTGTAATATCTCTGATATTTTATTTTCACTATCAATATCTAATTTTATCCATGAAGAAGATTGTAGTATTGTTAAAGTTAGAAGATTCTCTTGGGCTACTGGCTCGCTTACAGTTATATCTTTTGGTGTATATACAACTTTAATGGTTTTAGTGGTTTGTAGATTTGTATTTGATTTTTTCTTTGCTTTTACATTTATACTATTAATCCCTTCATTTAATTCTATTTCTTTTTCAAAATATCCATCACTATTTATATCTGTTTGTATTCCATTGATCTCTATCGTTGCCGAGGATTGTGTATATCCTTTTACAAACACACTCTCTTCCTGTGTCGTGAATTTATCTATTGGCTCTGTGATTGTTAATTGGGGAGGGGTTTGGAATTTGTATATTTGATATCCAATATATCCTATTGTTAGTAAAAGGAATATGACTAATGTAGAGATCGCGATTACTTTAGGTGAGATTCTTGGCTTAAAGTTTAGTTTCTTCTTTGTTATTTGTTTCTTTGGGGTTTCTCTTTTTTGAGGTTTACTTCTTCTGTAAAGAGCCAGCAGTTTATTAACATCTAGGCCAAGATATTTGGAGTATATTTTTATAAAGCCGGTGACAAATATCTCAGAATCGAACTTGTCATATTGGTCATCTTCTATGTACTCTATAAATCTTTTTTGAATTTTTGTATCAACACTTACAGTGTGAAGGTCTTTTCCTAAAGATTCTCTTTTATTTTTTAATATCTCACCAGCGGTTACCATATGTGAGAGTATATCAAACTCTAAAAGTCTTTTGTGAAATCATCATCTGAATCTCCCAATATATCTGAAGCGGAAGATACTAAGATATCCCTTGGTTTTACACCATCTTGATGACCAATCGCCCCTGCTTTCTCGAGTTGTTCCATTAATCTTGCAGCCTTGTTATATCCAATATTTAATCTCCTTTGTAGAAGTGATGCAGAAGCTTTTCCTTCTCCGATTACAACTTGTAGTGCTCTTGGGAATTCAGGATCTCTTACATCCCCAACCCCACTGCCAATACCACCATTTTCAGGTCCTTTTGTTATATCACTAAGTGGTTCAACATCCCCTTCAACCTTCTGACTCTTAATTTGATTAATAATGTCTACAGTATCTTCTGTTGATATGTAACAACCCTGTATCCTAATTGGTTTAGGCATTGTTTGATCTTTAAAGAGCATATCTCCACTTCCTATTAGGTTCTCAGCACCTGTTTGATCTAGTATTACTCTTGAATCCATGGCTGATGGGACTGCGTAGGCAATTCTTCCTGGAACATTTGATTTAATGAGTCCAGTTATTACTGTTACTACTGGCTTTTGAGTCGCAATTATTAGGTGTACACCAACTGCCCTTCCCATCTGTGCTAATCTTTGTATTTTACTTTCGGTATCAGGCCCTGCAACTAACATTAAATCTGCCATTTCATCTATAACTATAACCAGATATGGCATTGATGCATGTCCGACTTTTGTATTGTATTCGACTATATTTCTAACCATTACCTGTTTAAGTAATCTGTATCGTTTCATCATCTCTTCAATTGCCCACTGTAATGCATTTACGACAAGTTCCATGTCATTAATTACTGGAGTTCTAAGATGAGGGATACCATTGTATGGTTCCATTTCTATTATCTTTGGATCAATTAGTATTAATTGTAATTCGTCTGGGGTCTTTGTAAGTAGTAACCCTCCCAATATTGAGTTTATACCCACAGATTTTCCTGACCTAGTACTACCAGCCACTAGGAGGTGAGGCATATTTACTAAGTCCCTTATCTCTGGTTTTCCTGCAATATCTTTACCAAGTATTAAAGGAAGTTGATATTTATCAGCCTCTGAAAGCAATCTTTTTGCCATTTCTTTCATGTATACATAGTTAGGAATTTTGTTTTTAATCTCAATACCTATATATGAGGTTCCTGGTATTGGAGTTTCAATTCTCATTGTTCCTTTATCTACCTTTAGTGCTACCTCAATATCATTACTTTGTCTTTTAACCTTATTTACAGCAACACCAACTGGTATGCTAAGTGCATACCTTACGACAGTAGGGCCTACCGCTATATTCGCAACTTTTGCTGGTATACCGAATTTTCTTAAAACATTTTCAATGACAAGTGCTTCATCCTTATATATCTTTTGATCCTGTGCTCTTCTTTGTGGCTCTTGTAGGTTGTCAATAGTTGGATATACCCAATTTGGGTACCTTGGTTCTGCAGGTGTTGAGCTTAAATCTTCTTTTGGTAAGCCTGAAATACCAGTATTTGGTTGTATGTTGTTATTCATAGAAGGAAGAACTCCTGTATGTACTTGATTTAAGTTGTTATCTTGGAATTGAATAGGGTTGTCATCTTCCTTATTTAAAGAGTCTTCATCTTCTCCAAGCCCACTTATAACTAATTTCTTACTATCTTCTTTCTCAGAGAGATTGTTCTTAAGGTCTCCTAAGTCAATATTTGTAAATAGTTGTCTAAATAGTTCAGTGATTTGTTTTAATTCAATACCAGTTATCAAAGAAAAAGCTACAATTAAAGCTATTAATAGTATGATGAGCTCTAATATATCTCCCATTGTCTCATTGATTGCAATATGAAGGATTTTTCCTAGTGTACCACCAGCTTTTTGTAAAACTTGAGGATCGTTCAACGACTCATTGGGTATCCAGAAAGTAAGTAATGTATTTAGAGAGAGAGAGAGTATAAAAAATCCAAAGTGTTGACCTAATTTGTTAAAATTTTTACCTTGGGTTAGTAAATTGAGAGAGATAGCGGAGATAGCAAGGCCCCATACAATTGAGGGCCATCCTAAAAGGTTGGATAAATATATGAAAATTTCTGCTTGTTCTCCCACAAATGGAGCTATTATTAATGCAATTCCTAATACAAAAAGTAGCAAACCAAAAAATATCTTGGTTTCTGAGCTTTTAATATTGATTTTTTCTTTTTTCTTTCTTCGGGGCATTTTAGTATATGGGTATATATATAATAGAGGAATATATATCTTTTGACAAAGATTTTCCACTCATATATTATCTGTTAAAGAGAAGTAATGCAAAAGTACAAAAATCCTTTGACTATATTGAATAAATATGATAAACTCGCCAGAGTTATCAAGTTTTTGCTTTAATTAAGGCGATTTTTACAATTTCCACAAGTCATTTTTCGAGTGATTTGGGTAACTTTCGCTTTTATGGATGTAATTTATAACCTATAAATCACTGTTCTATGGTAGAACCCAAAAGAAACAGAGCTTCCAGGTTAAACCTAGGGAAAGGATTCTCATCAACATTTGAGATCCCTAGCCTGATAGAAGCTCAAAAGACCTCATTTAAAGATTTCTATGAAGGTGGGTTCAAGAGACTATTCGATGAAATTAATCCTGTAAAGGATACAATGGAACGAATGTGGACTCTTGAGTTCAAATCCTTTAGATATGGTGAACCATATAGAGGCATAGAAGAAGCAATTGCAAAGGGACTCTCATACGAGGTTCCAGTATATGCTACAGTTCAATTACTCAACAACAAGACAGGTGAAATAAAAGAGCAAGAGATATTTGTCGCAGACTTACCAATGATGACAGATGATGGTGCTTTTGTTGTAAACGGTGTAAGAAGAGTTGTTACTCATCAAATAGTGAGAGCGGAAGGTGTACTTTTTGAGGAATCAGAAATATTACCTTACAGAACTTTGCATAAAGCTCGTATTATGCCTGGTAGGGGTCCTTGGTATGAAATAGAAGTAAACAAATACAACGTTATTTCTATGAGAATATCTCCAAAAAGACCAAGAGTGTTAATAACAGAATTACTTAGAGTTTTAGGATATGAGAGTGATCAGGAGATATTAAAACTTTTCAAAGATGTTGATACACACGAAGAGTACAAATATATAGAGGCAACTCTTGCGCGTGATTTTACCAAGAGTAAAGAAGATGCCATTATCAGTATATACAACAAATTGAGACCTGACGAGTCTGTTACTTTAGATAGTGCAGAGAAATATATAAAAAGCAATTTCTTTAGTAAGAGAAAATTTGATTTAGGAAAAATTGGTAGATATCAATTAAATAGAAAGTTAGGTACCTCATATGATGTTAATAATCCAGATGAGGCAGTTTTGTATCCAGATGATTTAGTAAGAATAGTTAAGAAATTAATCAAGATTAATAACGGGGTTGAACCATCTGATGATATTGATCATTTGTGTAATAGAAGAATTAGAAGTGTTGGAGAGGTATTGGAGAGACAATTACTTGCGGGTATAAGAAGATTAGAAAAAAATATTAAAGACAAAATGAGTTTATATGGACAAGATGCAAAGGTAACACCTTCTATGTTAGTAGGTACAAAAACAGTTGCAGCATCTATACAATCATTCTTTGGAGCAAACCAGCTTTCAACATTCATGGATCAAACAAATATACTTGCTGAGTTAGAAAACAAGAGAAAAGTAACAGCTGCTGGTCCTGGTGGTATTGTAAAAGATAGAGCTACATTCTCTATTCGTGAAGTACACAACTCTCAGTATGCAAAGTTTGACCCAGTAACCAGTCCAGAGAGTGCAAATATTGGTGTTGTTACACAGTTATCAATACTTGCAAAGATAAATGAATTCGGTTTCTTGGAATCCCCATATAGGAGAGTTATTAAATTAGTGAAAAATAATAAGAAGGATATGTTGAATAGAATCCTTTCTGAAGATATTAAGGGAGTTGCAAAAGCTGGAACATTAATAACCTCTACAGTTGCAGAAAAAATTGCTTCTAAGAAAGATGTTAAGGAAGTTAAGGTTGTACCTTTTATATCAGAAGAAGTTGATTACTTTGATGCATTAGATGAAGAGAATAAATATATAAGTATTCCATCTATAAATACAGATGAGCATAACAACATATTAGAGACATTGGTACCTGTTAGACATGAAGGAGATTTCATTTTGGAAGATGTAAATCTTGTAGATCATGTAGATGTTTTAACATATCAGCAAGCAGGTTTAGGTATGGCATTAATCCCATTTGTATCACATGATGACGCTATGCGTGCACTTGCCGGTGCAAATATGCAGAGGCAGGGTGTTCCTTTGGTAAAGCAAGAAGCTCCATTGATTGGTACTGGTGTAGAAGAAATAATTGCAAGGCAGTCTAATTGGGGTATTTTTGCAGAGGAAGATGGTGAAGTAATATTTGTTGATGCAAAAAAGGTTACTGTTAATTACAAGAATACAGGAATTAAAGATTACAAATTAGTTACTTTTTATAGAACCAATGACAATACTTCTTTCACTCAAAAACCAGCAGTAGAGTTAGGTCAAAAAGTAAAAAAGGGAGATGTAATAGCTGATAGTCCAACGTCAGTAAATGGAGAATTAGCAATAGGAATAAATCTTAGAGCAGCATTAATGTTCTATGAAGGGTATAACTATGAAGATGCGGTCGTAATTTCTGAAAGAGCTGTAAGAGATGATCTCTTAACATCAGTTCATATCAGGGAGCATAAGGTAGAAGTAAGAGATACAGAATTAGGTGCAGAGGTAATTACAGCAGATATACCACATGTTAATGACAGAATCCTTCAGAAATTAGATATGATAGGTATTGTTCGTGAAGGTGTAAAAGTAAA
>LBOT01000018.1:0-25781 GCA_000989675.1 candidate division WS6 bacterium GW2011_GWE2_33_157 | reverse complement strand
GGGGTGTTGGAAGAGGTAAAGGTATGGGTTGCTGATACAAAGAAATTAGGATATGGAGATAAAATATCTGGAAGACATGGAGATAAAAATACAGTTGCCTCTATTAGACCTGTTGAAGATATGCCATTCACTGCAGATGGGGAACCAGTTGATATTGTTCTTACCCCAACATTCCTAAAACGTATGAATATGGGTCAAGCAGAGGAAGTCCATTTTGGATTGTATGCAAAACTTCTTAAAGAGAAATTTGCATTCCCACTATTTGAAGGAATAAATATGGAATGGTTAGAGAAGGAAATGGCCAAGAATGGATTCAAGATTGAACAGAAGGCAGATTTGTATGACGGTAGGACGGGTAAAAAATTTCCACGTAAGGTTACAGTTGGAATGAAGTATGTACTTAAATTACATCACATTGCTGATGAGAAAGTTCATGCTAGATCTACTGGACCATACACTGCTGTCACACAACAGCCTCTAGGTGGTAAAGCACAAAGAGGTGGTCAAAGATTTGGAGAAATGGAAGTTTGGGCATTAGAGGCACATGGTGCTCCATATGCACTTCAAGAAATGTTAACGATTAAATCTGATGATATTAAGGGTAGATCATCTGCTTACAAGGCCATTATTCATGGAGAAAAAATTGAAAGTGTAAATATACCAGAATCCTTTAAGCTATTAATAAAAGAGTTAAATGCATTGTGTCTAAATATGGAATTAATTTCTAAGCACCAAAATGAGGAGGTTGAAGAGTAATGGAAAACAATAATAAGAGAAACAAGTTTGAAAATTTCGATGCTCTTAAGATTACTTTGGCATCACCAAACCAAATTTTGGATTGGTCATATGGAGAGGTAACTAAAGCAGAGACAATCAACTATAGAACATTTAGAGCTGAGCCAGATGGTCTTTTCTGCGAAAAGATTTTTGGTCCAACTAAAAACTATGAATGTTACTGTGGTAAATACAAAAAGATTAGGTATAAGGGAATAGTATGTGACAAATGTGGAGTTGAAGTCACTACAAAGGATGTAAGAAGAGAAAGAATGGGACATATTAAACTGGCTGTTCCTGTTGCACACGTTTGGTTTGCATACGGAATTCCTAACAAGATGTCTATTGTATTAAATATGTCTCATAAGAAGTTACTTTCTGTAATTTACTACACTAGGTATATGGTAGTTGAAATAGAGGAAGAGAAAAGAAAAGATATGGTTGAGAAGATAGAGACAATGAAGAGAGCAGAGATTGATGACTTACAGAAAGAATTAGATGAGGAGTTAAAAATTTCAGGTACAATGTTTGAGGCTGATTTGAAATCTTTGAAGAAGGAAAAGGACAGTTCTGATTTTAAAGTAAGCCAATTGGATCATAAGAAAAAACAATCGGTTGCAAAAATTAGAAGATCATACGCAGAAAGAGAAGAAGAGTTAGATACATTCTATTCAAGACTTCAGCAAATAATTGAGAAAGTAGAAATAGGTACTGTTCTTTCTGAAGATGAATTTATTGATTTAAGTGATAGAGATTTACTCTTCTTTAATGCAATGATGGGTGCAGAGGCAATTAAGAAGTTACTTGAGAATCTTGATATAGATACGGAATTAAATATATTAAGGAGAGCTGTTAAGAAAGAAAAGGGCGATAAGAAAGCTACAAGTATTAGAAGAATTCAATATTTAGAAGGATTTAAAAAGAATGGTATAGACCCTAGTTGGATGGTAATAGATATATTACCCGTATTACCACCAGAGTTAAGACCTATTATTCCTCTATCAGGTGGTAAATTTGCTACATCAGATCTAAATGATTTATACAGAAGAATAATAAACAGAAATAATCGTTTAGCAAGATTAATAGAAATTGGTGCACCAGATGTAATCCTAAGAAATGAAAAGAGAATGCTCCAAGAGTCTGTAGATGCTGTAATTGATAACTCACATAGGCCATCAAAGCCTATGATGAATAACAAGAGATTACCATACCAGTCTTTGACGGATGATTTAAGAGGTAAAAAAGGAATATTCAGAAAGAATCTCTTAGGTAAACGTGTTGACTACTCCGGTCGTGCAGTAATTGTTGGAGATCCAAGTTTGAAATTAGATCAGTGTGGTTTACCAAAGTCTGTTGCATTAGAGATGTTCAAACCTTTTGTTATACATGAACTTTTGGAACAAGAATTAGCTCCAAATGTAAGAGTTGCAAAGGATATGATAGATGAAGAGGAAGACATTATTTGGGATTTGTTAGAAAAAGTTACATTTGGAAAACCAGTATTACTTAATCGTGCTCCTACTCTTCACAAGTATAGTATTCAGGGTTTCTTCCCTAGGCTTGTTGAAGGTGAAGCAATTAGGTTACACCCATTGGTATGTAAAGCATTTAATGCTGATTTCGATGGAGATCAAATGTCTGTACATGTACTCTTAACAGAGGAAGCGTTAGAGGAAGCAAAGAAAGATATTATGGCATCTAGAAATATTGTAAATATATCAAATGGACAAGTATTAGCTACTCCTGCAAAGGATATGTTAATAGGGTTCTACCTAATGACAGATAAAAATGAAGTAGAGAAACCAAGAATGTTTGCTTCAATAGATTTGGCAATAAAAGCATATGAAAGAGATATCTTAGATATAAACGAGGAGATATTAGTAAAGGTAGGAGATGAAATAATTAGTACTTCTACTGGAAGATGTATATTTAATAAAGTGTTGCCAGAAGGATACCCATTCGTAAATGATAGAGTAAGTGGTAATACTATTTCAGATATAGTTGAAGATATAAAAGACAGATACCCACTAGAGGTAGTCGTTGAACTATTGGATAACCTGAAGGAGATGGGGTTCAAGTTTGCAACTGATTTAGGATTCTCATTTGCTATTGAAGATTGTAAGATTGATTTTGATGTAAAAGTTAGAATAAAAGAGATGGAAGAGAAAGATCTTCAATTACAAGAAAACTATCTTCAAGGTCTTATTACAGAAAAAGAGAAAATTACTCTTTCAACTGAAATGTGGAATGACTTTGCATCTGAACTAGCAGAAGAAGCATGGCAAACACTAGACAAGAATAATCCTGTATACGAAATGGTTGAATCTAAAGCTAATGGTGGAAAGATTCAGGCAAGACAGGTTCTTACCATTAAAGGTGTTGTTAGAGATTCTAGAGGTAACTGGGTTCCACTTCCAATTAAAGGTAACTATAGAGATGGTTTAAGTGCTTTCGAATACTTTGTTGCTGCAAATGGTGGTAGAAAGGGAATCGCAGATAGATCACTAAGAACTTCTTCATCTGGTTACTTAACTAGAAAATTAGTAGATGTAGCACATGATGTAATAGTAAGGTTTGATGATTGTGGATATGAGGGAGAAGGTTTTGTAATAAAGAGGAATGATGATAGAAGGTTAGACTTTAAAGATAGATTGTTTGGAAGAGTAGTTGCTAAAGATATTGTCAGTTCTAAGGGTGAAGTAATCATTAAAAAGAACGAAAGTATTACAAGAGATATATCTGATAAAATAGATAGCGAAGGAATTGAAGAAGTTAATGTTAGAACTCCAATCCTATGTAAAGCATCATTAGGAATTTGTAAGAAATGTTACGGTCTCAACTTAGAGAATGGTCAAGAAGTAGAAATGGGTAAAGCAGTTGGTGTAATTGCTGCTCAATCTATTGGAGAACCAGGTACTCAGATGACTATGCAGACTTTCCATAAGGGTGGTGTTCAGGCAACAGATATAACTCAAGGTTTACCAAGAGTAGAAGAGTTGTTTGAAGCTAGAGCTCCTAAGGCTGAAGCAGAGATTACTACGGTAGATGGTAAGGTGCATGTTGATAGGGCTGAAGATGATTCGGCAACAATAACTATCATAGGTGATAAAGAAATTTCTAGAGACTATATTGTATCTGATGCAAAGAGTGTACTAGTAACAGATGGAGCTACTATTAAAACTGGACAAGCAATCTTTATCGATTCAGACGGTATGGAGAAACAAGCACCATTTGAAGGTATCGCAAAAATAGAGGGTGGAATTCTTACAATATCAGGAAGAATGAAAGCTGAAGAAGTAGTATCAGTATTACCTAAGGTTACTATATTAGTGAACGAAGGAGATGAAGTAAAAGCTGGAACACAATTAACAGAAGGTTCTATAGATCCAAAGAAGTTAGCAGATAGCGCAGGTATTCAAACAGCTCAGAAATATATCCTTGATGAAGTACAGAAAGTATTCAATGAACAGGCAGTATCCATTAGTGATATACATATCGAAGTAGTGATTAGACAGATGGCAAGACTTGGTAAGGTACTAGAAACAGGAGATTCAGAATATCTAGTAGGTTCATTGGTAAATAGATTTGTTTCAGAAGCAAAGAACAATATTCTTCTAGCTGAGGGTAAGAGAAAGACATTAGTAGTTCCAAAGTTACTTGGTATTAAAGCATCTGCTTTGTATACAGAAAGCTTCCTCTCTGCCATGTCCTTCCAGGAGCAAGTTAGAGTACTAACCAACAGTGCCATATTAGGTAAGACAGACTACTTAAGAGGAATGAAAGAGAATGTAATAATTGGAAGAAGAATTCCTTCTGGAGAAACTGCCACTGTTAAAAATATAAATGATCTCGAAGAGATTAAATTTTAGTTGATTTTGTTGTATAATACGAACCATGCCGACGATAAATCAGTTAGTAAGAAAACCTAGAGTAGCGAAGAGAGAGAAAATGTCTCATATTGCTTTAGCTACAAATTTTAATCCTTTGAAGAATAGGTATCAGAGGGTAAGCAATCCGTTCAAGAGAGCGGTTTGTTTGCAAGTAAAAACTATGACTCCAAAGAAACCTAACTCAGCACTACGTAAAGTAGCAAGAGTAAGACTTTCTAATGGAATGGAAGTAACAGCATATATACCAGGAGAGGGTCATAACTTACAAGAGCACTCCGTAGTAATGGTTAAAGCTGGTAGAAAGAGAGACTTACCAGGTGTTAAATACATTGTAGTAAGAGGTAAGTATGATACTGCAGGAGTAAAAGGAAGAAAGAAAGCTAGATCCAAATATGGAGCTAAAAGACCTGAGAATCAATAATATATTAAAGACTAATTAATGAGAGGTAAGAGATCTAAAAAAAGAGTAATAGCAAAAGACAGAAAATACAATGATGAAATCATTGGTAGGTTGATAAATAAAATTATGCAAGGTGGAAAGAAAACCGTTGCAGAGAATATAGTGTACTCAGCACTTGAATCTGGGGCTAAGAAAAGTAATATTCCTGTAATAGAATTCTTACATACAGCTATTGATAACATTAGACCTGCATTAGAGATAAAGTCTAGAAGAGTTGGAGGTGCAAACTATCAAGTACCTGTACCAGTAAACCCAAGAAGACAAGAAACTTTAGCAGTAAGATGGATGGTAGATTTAGCAAGGTCTAAGGGTGGAAAAGATATCTCAAAGTTATTAGAAGTTGAAATCTTAAATGCATTTAATGGAGAAGGTGATGCACTTAAGAAGAAGGGTGATATTGAAAGAATGGCAGAAGCTAATAAAGCGTTTGCACATTTCAGGTGGTAATCTAATAATATTGTTTATGTGATTTAAGAGTGGGGAAACCCACTCTTTTTTATTTAGTGCTCTCTATCCTCTCCCATCCAGTTTTAGGCATATCTTTTTTCATTATTACCCTCTCCCATAAAATTTTTACCCACGTTATCAATCTAATAGGGAAGAGTAATAATGACCATATAAACTCTTTAATACTCTTCGGATATTTTAATACAAATAGGGTATATGATAACTCTATTAAAAAGCTTCTACTTTGTTTATCTCTTTTAAATATTCCAAACCTTTCTAATTGTTTAAATCCACCAATAGATCTTACTTTCTGTTTGTAATAATCTTTTAAATTAGTAGGGTATTTAACATAACAGATTGCATTAGGTGTATATCCAATATCATAACCTTCATTCCTAAGCTCGTATGATATGTATGCATCATCTGAAAGTACATTTTGTGGTAATGTAATTGGTACATTTCTAACAGCCATTATATATCCACTCATAGGGAAAAATGTTTTATTACTCTTGTAATAATTACTATCTTTAACTTTACTCATTTGAGACCTTCTTCTGTTATCTGCAGCATCTGAGAGTAGGTGTCCCCAATATCCAAATAGGGAATTCCTCTTATCTATTGATTTTGGTCTACCACTTACACCTCCTATGCTTTTATCTTTGAATGGTATTAGTAATTCTCTAACACTATCTTTTTCAAAATATGAATCTCCATCAGTAAGAATAATCACCTCACCCTTAGCTTTAGACAGAGCTAATTTAAGTGCAAATGGTTTACCTTCGTGAGGATCTACTAACTGTATATATTCACTACTTGAGAGATGTAACTCATTTGATGCTTTTCTTCCTGCATCCAAAGTTTCTTTATCAGGTGATACTTGAATTATTTCAAAGGGCTTGGATATTCCAGAGTATTTAGAATCTGCAATACATCTAATACACTTACCAATAGTTTTAGGTTCGTTCCAAGATGTAATTATTATAGATATCATGTTCGATTATATACATGAAAGTAAAAAAAAGGGAGGTCTCCCTCCCTATACATATTCATTGTTATTCTTTTGGTGTCTCTGTAGTTGTCTCTCCTTCTGCTCCTTCTACTGCTTCTCCTTCTACTACTTCTCCTTCTACTGGTGCTACTACAACTTCTTCAACCTTCTGTGCTTCTGTAATAGTTACAATAGCCGCATTTCTCAAATCTTCATTTATCAATGTCATACCTTCAGGTAGTTTAATATCGCTTACATTTATTGTTTGACCAGTATGTTCTAATCCAGATATATCTATTTCAATATCTGCTTGTAATTTTGATAACTGACATTTTACATCAATACTATCTAGTACGTTTACCAATACTCCTAGGTTATTCTTTACTGCAGGAGATATACCAACAAGTGTAAATGGAATTGTGAATACCATTGGTGCATTCTCATCAATTTGGAATAGGGATACATGAGTTATTATTCCTGTCTTCGAGTTTATTCCAAACTCTTTAACTAAAGTTTTATATTCTTCCTTCCCAATTACTGTATCCAGAATGGTAGTTGATGTTGCATTTCTGTATAACCAATCTGCATCAGATTTAGTTACTGAAACGTTCGTTGAATCACCTTTAGAATTATATACAACTGCAGGTACTAAGCCATCTTTTTTAAGATGCTTAACTTTCTTACCAGTAATTTCTCTTTTTTGTAGGTTTAATTTTTCCATAGCGAGTCAAAGTATAGCAAAGATAAGGTTATTATTCAATATTATTTTGTGATTTAGATTGCTTCTTTAATATGTTATCAGTATCTTTCATTACACTCATTTCATCCTCAATTATCTTACTAATTTTCTTTACTCTTTCTATTTCCATATCCTTTCTTTTTCTTTCTTCTCTCTTCTCAATCATTTCCTTACTTGAGTTTAAAATAAGGGCTTCAATTTCACTTTTTGAACTAGGTTTTCTATACATATAATCACTGTTTTTACTGGTTTGTTTTTCGATATCTGTTAAATCATCATTTAGTGGGAAGGTCGTACGTTCATTTCCAAAGCTTATTATTTCCCATGTACTACTATCCCTAAAACCTCTTGGTTCGTTGTAGAAACCTGTAAAACGAGAATCTATACCACTACCATAACCATGAATATCACCATCTCCGAAATGGTATCTTAAGAAATACCCTTGACAATTATATTTACTTGGGTTGCTATCAGTTATTTGTAAAACCCTAATACCATCTGGTGTAATAACTAAATGTTTGAAAATTATCTTCTTTTCTTTTACAGTAATCTCAGGAGTTTTAAGTATGATGAAATTTGTAAGCTCATCATTTAGAAGGCCAACCGAAATAGCATCATCTTTAAATGTTTCTTTAATATTAGCCATTAGGTTCATAGCTTGTGTAGTTAGTTCTAGTTTAGCAAAACCTAGACTTTCTTCTGGTGTTTCAAGTCTCGTTTGTATATATGTTAAATCGTTAAGATTAGTAATATATCTTGAGCTATTATATTCACTATTTATAACCTCAGTATATTCAGGAAGAGCTTCTAATTTTTTTGAAGTATATGTAATCATTTCCCTTTCTTTTTTAATGCTTTCAAGAATTTTGTGTCTTTCTAGCTCTTTTTCCCTTGAGTTCTGAACTAGTTGTTCAACTTCTGTTGAATTAGTTTTTCTGTATGTATAATCAGAAAAAAACACATACCTATCTAACTCCTCTATTGGTATATCATCTTCCAATATATATGTATGAGATTTTGTTCCAAAACTAATACTTTCTGCAGGGTAATAGGTAAAACCAGCTTCACATTTATCAGTAGGATTACTTTTCTTAAAATCAGTAGCCATTGAAAGATTATAGGGAGGAAGTCCTTCTTCTATTGGAAATTTTTTGTAAAATTCTAAAACTCTCATTCCATTTGGTGTTATTACTAAATGAGAATATGTTAGATCTCCATGCTCATCAGTTTCTACAAGTGGGCTTCTAAGTATTAAAAAACGCCTATGTTCAGAGTAGGGGTCTGTTGATTTAACTTCTAATGTCTCTTCTGGAAGTATTTCCAAAATATTATCCATTATTTCCTTACTTTTTTCGTATAGATCATACTTGTTATAACCATCATAATTTTCTAAATCGTATAGACTGTCAGGGGAATTGTAATATATTTCACTAAAAGTATTCTCAAAATTGTCTGACATAGGATATTGGTATTAACTTAAATTATAGATAGCATGCCTCAGAAATACTTACTNNNGTTCTATTAGCATTAATAGAGGGTTAGAACTTACGTTTGTAATTATATGCTATGGGTTTTATAAATTCAATTACAAATAGATATTGACACATTTAAAATTTACCCATATACTTTAGCAGCTAATATGTTAGAGTGCTAATGTGCAAAATATTACAGATAGGCAGAGAGAGATTCTAATGGCAATTATTCATGAATTTATGGATAGTGCTGTTGAAGTTGGATCATTAGTACTACAAGAAAAATATGATTTAGGTGTTAGTTCTGCAACAATTAGAAATGAAATGGCCAAGTTAATGGAATTAGGATTACTTGAGAAAAGCCATATTTCATCTGGGAGATTCCCAACAGATCAAGCACTTAGACTGTATGTAAGTAATGTATTAGGTAGTAGCTCTTTAAATCCGTTAGTTACAGTTGAAATTAGACAAGGAATATACAGAGATAGGTTTTCTAAAGATACTGTAATTAATTCAATATTAAAGATAATTTCGGATGAAACTGAATCAGTTGCTTTTGTACTAATTAATAATATTGCAAGATATTGGGGAATATCACAGCTCTTCAAATATGAAGAATTAAGAACATGGGAGAAATTACAAAGGGTAGTAAATATTTTAGAAGATAGTGATTTCCTAAATAGCATGATGGGTAGATTTAGTGGATCTGGAGTATCATTAATAATTGGAGAAGAATCTGGGATAAAGGATTTGGAAGAGTGCTCAATGATATTTACAACATTACCATTTTGGGATACAGATAATGCACATGTTGGAATATTAGGTTCTAAAAGAATGGACTATGCAAAAGCTGTACCAGCACTAAGAGAAGTACAGAGTGCTATGAGAAATTCTATGAAGGGTTGGAGTTAAAATATATATCAATATGATATGAAAAATATCAAAAACACAAAAAGTGTTCCTAGAAAAGAAACGCAAAAATTTAAAGAGTTAGAAGAGAAAATAGAGGAATTAGCTCTTACTATTGATAAGGTTGAAGATGAGAAATTACAAATTGTAAACAATCTTAAAAGAGCATTAGCTGATTATCAAAATTTAGAAGCTAATACTCAAAAAAGATTAGGTCTTTTATATTTACAATCAAGGAAATCATTAGCTGAGAAGTTAATACCTGTTGTTGATGACATGTCGATGGCAATTAAGACTAAACAAGAGATTCAATTTGATGAGCAGTCTCTCTCATGGGCAAATGGTGTTGTAGAGATTTTAAGGAATTTAGAAAAGGGAATAGAGATTATAGGTTTGAAGAAATTTGTTCCAGAGAAAGGAAGTAAATTTGATCCTTCAATACACGAAGCGTTGAGTGTAATAGATGGAGAAAATCCAGGAACCATCTATGAAGTTATTCAGCCTGGATACACATTAGATGATACTGTTATACGACCATCAAGAGTGGTTGTAATTAAAGGTAATAAATAAATTTTTTAATAAAATAAGATGAGTAAAATAATAGGAATAGACTTAGGTACAACCAATAGTGCTATGGCATATATGTCAGGTGGAAAACCAAACATTATTGCTAACTCTCAAGGAGGAAGATTAACTCCCTCTATCGTTGCAGTTGATGATAAAGGAGAAACATTGGTTGGTGCTCCTGCAAAGAATCAAGCAGTAACTAACCCAGAGGGAACAATATACTCTGTAAAAAGATTAATAGGTAGATCATGGGATGATCCTGAGGTTCAGAGGGACAGAAAACTGCTTCCATTTGAAATGAGAAAATCTAAGAGTGATGGAGTTGAAGTAAAAATGGGAGATAGTTGGTATACACCTCAAGAGATTTCCGCAAAGATTTTAGGAAAGATGAAGAAGGATGCAGAGGAGTTCCTTGGTGAGAAAGTTACAGAAGCTGTTATTACAGTACCTGCATATTTTGATGACTCACAAAGACAGGCAACTAAAGATGCTGGTAAGATAGCGGGTCTAGATGTAAAGAGAATAGTAAACGAACCAACTGCAGCTGCATTAGCATATGGTTTAGATAATCATAAAGATGAAAAGATTGCTATCTTCGATTTAGGAGGTGGTACATTTGATATCTCAATATTAGAAATTGGAGAAGGTGTGTTTGAGGTACTTTCTACAAATGGTGATACACATCTTGGTGGTGATGACTTTGATCAAAAGATTATCGACAAACTAGCAACGGATTTTAAGGATAAAGAGGGTGTAGATTTAAAAGAAGATAGAACAGCATTACAGAGATTAAAGGAAGCTGCAGAGAAGGCAAAGATAGAACTTTCTACTTCAGAACAAACAGAAATTAATATTCCATATATTACAGCTACTTCAAGTGGTCCAAAGCATATGAAGGTAAATATGAGTAGATCTGATTTGGAAAAATTAGTTTCTGATTTAATAGAGAAAACTGCAGGTCCATGTGAGAAAGCACTTAAAGATGCAAAGCTAAGTACAAAAGATATTAACGAAGTACTTCTAGTAGGTGGTATGACAAGAATGCCAGCAGTAGCAAAGAAGGTTAAAGAGATTTTTGATAGAGAACCAAACAAAAGTGTTAATCCCGATGAAGTAGTAGCTATTGGCGCTGCTGTACAGGGTGGAGTATTGGGTGGAGATGTAAAGGATATTACATTGTTAGATGTTACTCCTCTATCTTTAGGTCTTGAAACATTAGGTGGTGTTATGACCAAACTCATAGAAAGAAATACTACAATTCCTGTTGAGAAAAAACAGGTGTTTAGTACAGCTACTGATAATCAACCTGGAGTAGAGATTCATATATTACAGGGAGAGAGAGAGATGGCAGGAGACAACAAAACTTTGGGAAGATTTATACTTGATGGTATTCCACCTGCACCAAGAGGTATTCCTCAGATAGAGGTATCTTTCTCTATTGATGCTAATGGTATTCTAAATGTTAATGCTAAAGATTTAGCTACAAATAAAGAGCAAAAAATTACAATAACAGCATCTACAGGATTAAAAGACGAAGAGATAGAGAAAATGGTTGAAGATGCAGAAAAGTATGCAGAGGAAGATAAAAAGAAAAAGGAAAGAGCAGAAAAAAGAAACAATGCAGATTCCTTATGCTTTAGTATAGAAAAACTTCTTAAAGAAAACGGAGACAAGGTAGATGAGGGTGATAAGAAAGAATTAGAAGATGGTGTTGAAGAGGTTAAGAAGCTAATTGAAAAGGAAGATTTTGATGAGAAAGAAGTTGAAGAAAAGGTAGAGAAGTTAACAGAAAAAATGCAGGGTGTAAGCAAAAAAATGTATGAGAAAGCATCTAAAGAATCCTCTGAGAAGAAGGGAGATGAGAAAGAAGAGAAAGATGAGAAAGAGAAGAAAAAGGAAGAAGAAGATATTAAAGAAGGAGAAGTCGTGGAATAGAATTGATTGGGGGCTTGGAGCCCCCTTCTTTTTTATGCTAAGATATAATTCAAGATTAATATATTTACTGTCCAAATTATGCCAAAAGATAATAATGCGAGCATGCCTTCGATATTTGAATTAATTTCTCAAATACAAAGGTATGTATTCTATTTCACTTTGTTTCTTATTCCTTGGTTTGTAGTACCTTTACCTTCTGACCCTACAGAGCAGATAAGGAGTGTCGCATTTATATTCTTAGCTTCCATTATTATCCTTTTGGAGGTAATAAAATGGATTTGGGATGGTAAGATTTCTATAACAAAGTCTCCTTTTGATAAAATATTTCTTATATTAATAGTATCCTTCTTAATATCTACAGTATTTGCTTCCGATTCATGGATAGCATTCTGGGGATATGATGGGAGAATGGGGACTGGCTTGCTTACAATGTTGGTCCTATTCGGATTCTTCTATCTTGCAAGAGGGTTTTTCCAGAAAAAATCTCATGTATTAAGTGCAATTAAGGCTTTATCTGCTGGAATAACAGTATTAGTAGTTGTTAGTTTGCTTTCAGTATTAAAGATTGATGTTTTTGGGTGGATACCATATATTGAGCATTTCTTTACAATCGGGTTACCATTAACTTTCTCATTTAACGAGATAATGTTGATTGCTGGGAGCTCTGTTTTGCTTAACTTATACTTAATAGTTAGTTATGCAAAAAACAAAAAGATTCAGTCTGTTATCTATCCTCTATTAGCACTAATTGTTGCATTAATTTCTATTTCTTTATTCTCTGTAGGCCAGGGTGTAATAATACCTATCCTATTTTTCATAGTAATGGTCTTAACAACATTAATACTTTGGTTAAGATTAGAGAAAGAGTTGAGAGCTATTCCTGCTTTAGTATTTATCTTTTCTCTATTGGTTTTAGCAGCAAGTATTGGGTTCCAATATGACTCGTTTACAAAAACAGTTCTGGGAGATTCCTTTACTACACTAAACCCTATTCATTTAGGTGCAGATATATCTTGGGTTGTTTCTAGTTCATCGATTGTTGCAGACTTCTTTAAAGGATTAGTAGGAGTAGGAAATGATTCATTTGCATTAGCATACAATGCATTTAGACCTGCGGTAGATGCTACAATATCACTTGGGAATACGACATTTACATCAGGATCAAGTGAACTATTAACAATCTTAGCAAATAGAGGGTTATTAGGAGTAACAATTTGGATATTATTAGGTTTTGCACTTATAAAGGTCTTAATAAAGAGTGTTTCCTCAATTGGAAAAGGTGAAAAAGATTCAGGTGCATCTTTGCTAGAATTAAATGCACTATTCATTTTCTTAGCCTCTATATTCCTACCATTCTCATTCTTAATGTACTTCCTTTTAGTTGTTTCAATCCTTTTAATAATTGTTTCTGATAGTGTAGAGAAGAAAAATACAGAGGAGTTCTTACTAAAGTTCTGGGCTGTTAATGTTGGTACTGTCTCAAAGGATATTAATAAGACAATGGAGGGTATTAACTGGTTCTTTACAATATTCTTTGCATTACTTACAACCGCTGGTTTGATACTTCTATCTGTTAAGATGATGAGCGTTGCATACATTGTAAGAGCAGAGGCTTACAGCATAGAAGAGAGTGAGAAATATGAGGATTATGAAGGAGATATTCCATATTCAGAAAGAGAGGCATACTTAGTAAGAGTAGCTGGATATTACAACAATGCACTTAAATATGATAAAACAAGCCCTTTTATTAATCGTAAAGCAAGTTTAATTTCGATTGAAATAATAAACTTGTTAAGTGAGAAATATGAAGATGCTTCAGAGGAAGATAAGAAAGCAATTCTATCAGAAGTTTCAGTATGGAAGAATTCTGCTATAGATTTCTCAAGGGAGGCAATTAGTACATCCCCTCTAACATATTCAAACTGGAATACTAGGGCTACTGTATATATAAGTTTGATAAATGTAGGATTGTCAGATTATTCTGAAGATGCCCTATCAACATTACAGACATGTATAAATCTAAATCCTTTAGACTACGATTCATACTACAGAGCAGGTCAAATATATATGGTTAAGGAGGATAATGATCAAGCTCTTGCTGCGTTTAATAAGGTATTAAATATAAATGGACAACATGTACCTTCGCTTATCTTAGCGGCTAGAATATTAGAGGAGAAGAAAGATATTCCAACTGCAATTGCTTATCTTGAAGCAGCCAAAGAGGTCTTAGAATTAAACGAACAGGATAGTGGAGAGACATATGATGGTATAATCTCTTACTTGGAAGAATTAGGGGCTAATTCTGAGAAGGAAACTGAAACAACGACACCAACAGAGAAGGAATAGTTTAGCTGTTTTTGAAAAGTAAAATTGCTTTTATATCACCGGGTTCTTTTAAAGAGAACTCGGTGATTTGCTTTTTAAAAGAATTTATATCATCTAAAAGAGGCAAGGTAATCGTTAATTCTTTGATTTCTAGTAGAAGATAGTGGATATATTTTATAATTATCCAATTGTATGCCACTTACCAATTTATTTAGTAAGTATATATAGGAAGAATAAATCTGCAGAGATTTTTGTTTATCAAGATTTAATCTTAGACTTTTTGTAAGATACCATCCAGTCAAACATTGGACACTTATATTAAAACATTTCTTATGACACCGATAGCCATTGCTTAGTTTGTTACATACAAAACACTCAGGAAGTGTGTGTTTAATAGTAGTGAAACATTTATCACATATATCAAATCCTACCCTAGAACATATTAAACATTGTCTTGGAAAGAGATATTCTAATATATGCATAATATAGGATACAAAACTTTTATTAAAAATATTTGATAAATAGCTCTTTATCCCTTATGATATTATTCGCTAATTACATATAGATTTGAATATTCAACCGTGATAAAGAAAAACAGTTTATTTTCAGTAATATTTCTACTTCTAATAACAAAAATATTAGGATTTTGGAAATTAAGAATATTTGCACAGCTATTTGGTGCATCCCATGAGTTGGATATCTTTTGGGCAGCTTTTACTATTCCAGATATTATCTTTATGGTATTAATAGGGGGTTCTATTAATGCAGCTATTATCCCGATATTAACAGATGAGCTATATGACAAAGGAAAGAGTAGCTTCAATTTGTTGTTTAAACACCTGACAAGCGCTTTTTTTGGTCTGTCAGTCCTATTTATTTCTCTTGCCTTTATATTTGCTCCTCAGCTTACTAGCTGGATAGTAAGTGATGCTAGTGCCAGTATGATATTTAATATGACATCTAGAATCACAGAATCTGATTACACACTCTTTCTTAATTTGTTTAGGATAGGGTTACTTTCACCACTATTCTTAAGTGTAAGTGGTTTTGTTACAGCATTCTTACAAGTTAGAAAACAGTTCTTTGTTACATCTTTAGCTCCTCTTTTTTACAACTTAGCAATGATTGTAGGTACTTATATATTGGTTGTATATTTTGATTTTGGTGTTACAGCTATAGCTATATCTGCCGTACTAGGATCTATTCTTCATCTGTTAGTACAAATACCTTCTTTATCAAAATTCTATAAAGAAAAGAATGGTGAACTTCTTAATTTTAAAGCCATCATATTAGATAGTAATGTCATTAAAGCTTTCAAGTTAGCATACCCAAGGATGTTAGGAGTACTTGGAGAGCAGTTTAATACAGTAGTTAATACTTTTATTAGTTTTACTCTTTCAGCTGGTACATTAAGTGCGTATAGGTTTGCATTCAGTTTACATATGTTTCCAATAAATATAATTGGTAGTGCTATAGCACAAGTAGCATTACCGGATTTAGCTAAGTACAGTTGTAAAAACGAAGAAGACAACTTTAGGAAAATGTTAAATGATTCAATACAATTCTCTTTGTATTTGATATTTCCTATTGTTGCAATTATGTTAGTACTTAGGTTACCAATAGTTCGTTTAATATACGGTACAGGTGCTTTTGACTGGCAGGATACCCTTCTTACGGCGTGGAGCTTAGCACTTCTTTCTCTTTCTGTTGTAGGTCAAACAGTAGTTCAAATATTACTTAGAGCGTTCTATGCATTGAAGGATACTTGGAGGCCTTTACTAGCTATTATGGTCGGTATAGTTGTTAATTTGTTAGGAGCGTTCCTCCTCACCAACTTCTTTAGTCACTACTATGACTGGAAACCAATATTAGATCAGGTATTTGTTCAAATTGCACAAGCAAATGGAGATGGTGTTCTCTCTGTATTAAAATCATTCCTTAAAGATATTTTTAAATGGTCAACAACAAGAGGAGAATCAGATTTAGCAGTAGGAGGTTTAGCATTGAGTTTAAGTCTTGCATATTTCTTCCAAATGATTGTCTCTGGATATATGTTAAACAAGAAAAAGAAAGTCCTTTCATGGGAAGAGACCATTTATCCGTCATTACTAAAACTTTTAAATACATTGATAATGATAGTGGGGATGTATCTTGTATTTAGACTTTTCGATTTCCAGTTAGATACTAGTAGAACAGTATATGTATTGATATTAACAATTGTTACATCAATATATGGTGGTGTTTCCTATCTTATCGGTTCTAAAATATTTTCTCCTAAAGAATTTGCAAAGGCCGAGAGTTTGATAAAGGGAATTTTAATTAGGTTAAAATTAAAAGAAAAATGAAAAAGGTATTAATAATTGTTTCTTCTGTTATTGGTATTCTTTTACTCTCCATATTCCTCTTTTTTGTATATCTTAAATTAAGGTATGATAGTTGGGAGAAAGAATTTGTAAGTAATCAGAACAGCGAATATTTAATATCGAAAGATAGTGAGATAGATATTAAATCTAAATTAGCCCAATTCACACTCTCCTATTCTGATTCAGAGTTTTTACGATTGGATGTTAGGGAGGTTGGGATTTTACTTTTTTCTACATTACAGAAATATATTGGAGAAGAAGCAGAGCTTAAGTATATATATATTGAACCTGCTGATAGTAAGTGGATAATTTACTCTAATCTTGGTTACAAAGGAGCGTATATTTGGGTATCTTTAGATTTAAATAAAGATAGTATGCAAACAGCACAATTGTATTCTACAAATGTATCTGTAGGGCCGTTCTCAATAGGGAATCTTTCAAATGTAGTTGAGAGTATTAACAAGGGGATTGGGGAGGCAGTTGTAACTGTGAATGAAAATGGCTTCGTTGGAAGATATCTAGAGAATATAGAACTTTTAGATGATTCTGTTGTTATAAAAGGTAGTAGATATTGACATATTCCTTACATATCTCTAAAATCATTAGCAGTCGTATTTACGAATTGCTAATTTAAATATTTAAAAAACAAAATGAAAAAAGAGATTAAAATACAACCATTAGGAAGTAGAGTTGTAATTAAACCAGAAGAAGTTCAGGAAAAAACTCCAGGGGGTCTGGTAATACCACCAAATGCATCTGATGAGAAGAAACCATCATTTGGTAAAGTTGTAAAACTAGGAATAGGTAAGGATAAAGAAGGAAAGAAATTGAAGTTTGATGTAATGATTGGAGATACAGTATATTTCAAAAAATATGCACCAGAAGAAATAGAAGTTGACGGTGAAGAATATTTTATACTTGAGTCTGAGGATATATTAGCTATCGTTAAATAACAAACTAGATTAAATTATTACATATACCACTATGGCAAAATCAATTATATATGATGAAGAGGCTAGAAAAGCCCTTAAGGCAGGTGTAGATACAATTGCAAATGCAGTTAAGACAACACTTGGTCCAAAAGGAAGAAATATTGCTATCGCTAAATCTTTTGGATCTCAGATTATTACTAAAGATGGTGTTACTGTTGCAAAAGAGATTGAAGATAAGGATCCATTTAAAAATGTTGGAGTAGAAATGATTAAAGAAGCTGCTAGAAAAGTAAACGACTTAGCAGGTGATGGAACTACAACAGTAACTGTGCTTGCTCAAGCTATTGTTTCTGCAGGTTTTAAAAATGTAGCTGCAGGATCTAACCCAATCGCTTTAAAGAGAGGTCTAGATAAAGCTGTTGATATTGTAGTTGAAGCTTTACAAAAATCTTCAAAAAAGATTACTGGACAAAAAGAGATTGCCCAAGTTGCTACTATCTCATCAAACAATGAGAAAGAAGTTGGAGATATGATTAGTAAAGTATTTGAGAAAGTTGGGAAAGATGGGGTCATTACTGTAGAGGAAGCAAAAGGTTTTGATGATGAAGTTGAGTATACAGAGGGTATGCAATTTGACCAGGGATATGTTAGTGCATACTTTGTTACAGATGCAGAAACATTAGAAGCAGTAATGGATAATCCATACATCTTTGTTACAGATAAAAAGCTTTCTAACTTACAAGATATTCAGGCTATTGCAGAAAAGGTTCTATCTGCTGCTGATAGACCATTAGTAATCATTGCAGATGATATTGAGAATCAAGCACTCGCAACTCTTGTTGTAAATAAATTACGAGGAACTCTTAATGTAGTTGCAATTAAAGCTCCAGGGTTTGGAGATAGGAAAAAAGAAATGTTAAAAGATATTGCAGTTCTTACTGGTGCTGAATTTATATCTGAAGAAGTTGGTAAAACATTAGATTCTGTAAGCCTTACAGATTTAGGTGGTGCTAAGAAAGTAATTGTAAACAAAGAAGGTACAGTTATAGTAGAAGGAACAGGTAAGAGCACAGATATTAAAAAGAGAGTATCAGAAATTAAAGCTCAGATAGAAAAGAGTACTTCAGACTATGACAAGGAGAAATTACAGGAAAGACTTGCAAAGATTGGTGGCGGAGTTGCAGTGATTAAAGTAGGAGCAGCATCTGAGGTTGAAGCAAAAGAGAAGAAACAGAGAATAGAAGATGCTATTAATGCTACACGTGCGGCTATTGAAGAAGGAGTTGTTGCAGGTGGTGGTTTAGCATTCCATAATATCAGAGCTGTATTAAATGATGTAACCTTTGATGATCCAGATGAACAATTAGGTCTAGAGATATTAAAAAATGTGTTAAGTGAACCTCTTAAGCAGATAGCACAAAATGCTGGAAAGGATGGTGCAGTCATTGCATCTAATTGTCATGATAATATAGGTTATAATGCAAAGACAGATGAATATGTAGATATGCTTAAAACAGGAATTATTGATCCTGTTAAAGTAACTAGACTTGCATTAGTAAACGCAGCATCAGTTGGAACTATGTTAATTACTACAGAAGCAGTAGTAGCAGAGATTCCAGAAGAGAAGGGTTCTAACCCAATGAGCGGAGAAATGGGTGGTATGCCTGGAATGATGTAATTGGAAAGGGGCCATTGGCCCCTTTTTTAATACCGTGTTTCTTTTGCAATAACTTTACCTACAACATTGATTGTATTTTGATTTTCGTACTGTAGAACATGTAAACCTTCATCTTGCTTTATCAATACATAGTCCCCTTTATTAAGTGGAACATTAGAGGAAATAAAGAGTACTCCATCTAAAAGAAACTGCTGAGATTCACTCTGTACTAGCGAAGATTCAATAGCAAAACATTTTTCATCTCTTTTAACCATCCATTCAGGGCAGTTATAGAAATAATTTGTTAAATGAAGATAAAACCTACCAGAAACAGGAATATGCATAAATAGTGGTATCCTAGATGGAATTGAATTGTAAGTAGTCGGTACATGTCTTTCCATCAGCAGAGATTGAGATATACTTAATGCATTAGCAAGTAGATGTAATTTTTTAAATGGTGAGTTTTGGTTTCTTTCATATCTAGATATCATTTCCCAGCTTACACCAACCTTATCTGCAAGTTGTTGTTGTGTGAATTTGGCTCTCTCTCTGTATATACGAATATTTTCTCCTATGTAGTTTTGTTTCATATTTGAGGATTGTATTGGGAAGAAGGTGGAGTATGTATAGAAGAAAAGTTCTTATTTATGAAATTATACTTATCCAATTAGAAGATAGCCATTTTTTAGACTCGAGATATATATCTAATAGATCTCTACGTTTTAATTCCTTTTTAACTATTCCACCTCTATGAGGGTGTTTATATATTTTTTTAAGAGGAGAATTAAAGCCATGTGTATAGTGGCATAGTTCATGTGCTATCGTTGATCTTACAACATGTTCTGGTATGTAATCGTATGAGAAATACTTTGTAAGTGTAATTAGTGATATTGTTTCTTCCTCAAACGCACTTTTTTCATAGTTGTATTTCTTTAAATACCTATTAAAAGTTCTTACATCCTTTATTAACTTTATACTTCCTAATTGTCTTTTAGAAAACCTACCATATTTGATTGTAACAAGGTTTGGTCTAGCTACATCACAGAAGTGATTTTCCCAAATGTCATATAGTAAAATTTCTAAATATTTGTTATCTCTCATACTTGGTACATGATATTATAGATTTAAGATGAATGTCATTATACAAGATAAAATGGATACTCTTTGGAATGTTGTTAAATTCTTCTATGGAAGATATACAAAGAATGTATTAATTAGAGATGGGCTCTTTGTAATGGTAACTGTTGCAGAGATGTTAGGTATTACAGTTGCAGGTAAATTCTTAGATGCTACTGTTACTGTAATAAGAGATTTTGATGGTTTCAGTATGGACAAATATATAGCTACAGATTCCTTCTACTATTTATCATTGTCTCTGGTACTTTGGATATTTGTATCAATAGGGACAAAAATCAGAATAAACATGGGGAACAACATTGTAGATACTGTTTGGAAGGATGTAAATATTGAGGTTATGAGAAAGATTTCTAGCTCAAATCTTCAAGATATTGAAAAACCTAAACTACAGAATCTTATCGAATTTATTCCTAACTATTCAATTACAAATTTGCTAGCATCATATGAATCATTCTCAACTATTGTCTATCAACTAGCCAGAGGTGTTACAGCATTTATAATTCTCTCTTCACATTTAGGTTGGAGTGTATTAATTTTAATACCATTTGCTTTACCTGAGGTTTTACTTTCTCATTTCAATAGGAAATTAATACAGCTTTATGATGATAGCCAAATGGGAGTACTCAAACTTACCAACTATATCTACTATACCCTAGGTATGGATATTCGTAACTTTAATGAGTTAAGGGTAGATAATACATATGATTTTCTACAAAAGAGATTTTCAACTGCAAGAGAGGGNNNNTTTGGTTCTGTTGCTGGACAACTTTTTAAATATGCATATGTTGTATATCTTTTAGCATATTCAATAAAAAATAAAATATCCATTGGTAATTTTAGTGCACTTTTTAACTATGTAGAGGTTGTATATACAAGTTCATTTCAAGTATTTAATACAATCTCTTTGTTAGATAATTCTTTGTCATATGCCTCTAAGTATTTTGAATTTGTAAACCATGCTGGTTTTGGTGATAATGCACATGGTTTTGTAAAGTTGGGAAGAAAGACACCTGACTTAGAATTCTTGAAATTAGATTTCGCATATCCAGATGAACCTGAAAAGAAAGTATTAGAGAATATTAGCTTTAAGATTAAGGCTGGTGAAAATGTTGCCTTCTGGGGAGGAGATGGATCTGGTAAGAGTAGTTTGTTAAAAGTACTCTCTGGTTTGTACCAGGTTACATCGGGAGACTATTTAGTAGGTGGTTATTCTGTAAGAGAACTTGATAGAGGGGAATTAAAGAAAAAGATTTCTGTTACTTTCCAGAACTTTGTAAATTACAATTTTAGTATTAGAGAGAATGTGACATTAACGGGTAGTTCTAAAAATATTAATAGGGCTTTGTATGAAAGGGTTATTAAGATATGTGAGATAGATAAATTCATGGAAAAACAGGGTATTACAGATACCTTGAAATTAGGTAAATATCTTGATGGTAAGGAACTATCACCAGGACACTGGCAGAGATTAGCAATAGCTAGGATGCTGTATCGTAATAGGGATATATTTGTTTTAGACGAACCATTTACATTTATAGATGCTCCTTCTAGGGATAAGATAATGAAAGGTATTTATGAGTTTGTTGGTCCTAATCGTACATTGATATTAATAACTAGAGATATGGATTTGTTAGATGCTTTTGATCATATATATGTGTTTGACAAGGGGCATATTGTTGAGAGAGGTGATTGGAAAGAATTAATAAAGAAGAAAGGAAAACTATATAGAGAGTTAAAATACAATCAATAGTGTGTACTAAACTTTATAAAGATATCTATAAAAGTAGATATAGACTAATCTTCATTGATTTGTAATGCTTATCCCCATTTATTGACAGAATATTTAGATAGACATATAATTTACTATGTACAGATGGCTATGAGGCTTACTTTTGTATTTATAGTCTGCCCATGCCTAATTCTAGCCAGTCGCAATACCGATTATTGAAGAGGTTTGTGTTGGTCTGTGAATGTATGTATTTTAACAACAAAACCTCACTAGTATAAATAAATTATTTGTTGTTTATATAAATGAGGAAACCACTTAAAAGATCTTTGTATAAGATTTTTGTGTCATTGTTTGTTATTGTATATTCCTTTATTCCCCCAGCTATTGCTATAGATGATTTAAGTAGTTATCCTCAAGAGGAAACACCTTCCCCTATTGTTGAAGAAACGGAGACGGTAGAGGAAGTTGTTTTAGAAGATCCTGTTACAGTTGAAGAACCTCCAATTGTTAGGGAGAAAAAAGATCCACAATTAGATTTAAATACTGAGAATCTTATCTTTGCTACAATACAATCTTTCGTCTCTTTTGTATGTACAGATGTTGTTGATGATACCGCGGGTGCAAATGATGAACCAGGTCAAAAAGATTTAACTGAAATGTGTGCAGATTATCTATCTGGGGCAGTAAATATTCAATGGAATTGGGATGATACCGCATGGTCTGGTGCAAATACAGGAGATGGATGTGCACTATTTGACAGTGATGGTGATGGTTTTGCTAATTACTCACTTTGTGTGATCGTGTCTGGTAATCCAGCTACTTATTCAACTCATATTCTTTATTCATGTAGTGATACAAGTACTAATAAATGTTTTGGTAGTACACCTCTAACTTCAACTGGTATTGAGTGTTCTGCATTTAACGATGACACTCCAACTTTTGGTGGAGATGATGATACTACTGCACAGTGTACAGTACAACTTTCATCAGTTGGTGGTGGAGAATTAATTGATGTCTGTTCATATCCTTCTGGGCAACCAAATTCAGATCCTTCTGATTGTATTATCTTTCAACCTAAATCAGGAAAATTAGAAGTAATAAAAGATTTGGAACCAAATTTGGATCCAGGTCTCTTTAATCTTCTAATTGATGGTATGGTATATGCCAGTAATATTGGAGAAGGTGGAACAACTGGGGAGGAAGTATTGTTAGCTGGTACATATACAGTATCAGAAACAGCTGGTACATTGACTTCCCTTTCTGATTATACAACTTCAATAGAGTGTAAAGATTTAAATGGTACTGGCTCAGTCATTGCATTTGATACTGACTCGTCAGTTTCAGTTACCATAGAAGAAGATACCGATGTAGTTTGTAAAATAACGAATACTATAAGTGGTGGAACTTTAATAGTTAAAAAGATAGTTACAAATGATAATGGAGGAAATAAAACATATTCAGATTTTAGTTTCCAAGTAAATAGTGATTCTGCTATACCTTTTGAAATTGATGGGCAAAATGATCTTTCAGTTTCACCTGGTACATATACGATAACTGAACCGTCTGTAACAGGGTATAGCACAACATATGATAATTGTACGGATGTTGTAGTTTCAAGTAACGAAACAGAAACATGTACCATAACAAACAATGATATTGCACCTAAGTTAACACTAGTTAAAACAGTTGTTAATGATGATGGTGGAACAAAAGTGGTAAGCGATTTCCCATTGTTTATAAGTTTAATACCAGCAACTAGCGGAGTTTCATACAACTTACTTGCTAATACACAATATGTTGCAACAGAAACGACTCAGACTGGGTATGCTGCATCAGTCTGGGGTGGTGATTGTAATGCAGATGGAACAATTACATTACAACCGGGTGATAATAAAACATGTACTATAACTAATGATGATATAGCACCACAACTAACACTTGTAAAAGTGGTAGTTAACGACAATGGTGGTACCAAAGCTATTGAAGATTTCCCACTATTCATTGGAGATATGCAAGTAGTTAGTGGTGTAGCATCTGAGGTAATGGCTAATACACAGTATACAGTTTCAGAAACCAATCAAACTGGATATCTAGCATCAGCGTGGAGTGGTGATTGTAGTGTAAATGGAACTATTACATTGCTTCCTGGTGAAAATAAGACATGTACTATTACAAATGATGATATTGCACCATCTCTTACACTTGTAAAAAATGTGATAAACAATAATGGAGGAACAGCAACTGCAGCAAACTGGACATTAAGTGCAACGGGTCCTACAACAATTTCAGGTGCAGGTGGGGCAGTAAGTGGAGTATCTTTTGATGCAGGAACATATACCCTATCAGAATCAGGTCCAACGGGATATTCGGCAAGTTCTTGGGTATGTACAGGAATACAAAATTCAGGTACTTCGATTACATTAGGATTAGGACAAAGTGCAACATGTACCATTATTAATGATGATATAGCGCCACAATTAACAGTTATTAAACATGTAATAAATGATTCAGATGGGACCAAACTAGCATCAGACTTTACAATGTCTGTTCTGGGCACAAATGTTAGTGTACCTTCTTTCCCAGGTTCAGAATCTGGAACAACGGTAACTTTAAATGCGGGATCATATAGTGTAACGGAAACTGAAGATCCTATTCACTACAGTCGTATTGACTCAAGTGATTGTATTGGAACAATCGCTATTGGTGAACATAAGACATGTACAATAACTAATAATGATATAGATCATCGCCCAGTTATCGATGTAACTAAAACAGCTAATGACATTTCTATTCCAGAAACTGGTCAGGATGTACTCTTTACATTTACTGTAGAGAATAAGAGTGCTGAACCAGTTACAATAAACTCTCTTTCAGATAGTGTGTTTGGGACTTTAGCAGGTGATATAGATTGTAATGTTGGTACAGTTCTTGCAATAGGAGGAGAATGTAGCTTTACTCACTCAGCCTTTTTAAGTAGTGATAGCTTAACTTCTCATATAAATATGTTTACTGCAGTTGCAAATGATAATGAGAATAACAATGCAACTGATTCAGATAATGAGACAGTAAACTTTACAGATATCCCACCTCAAATTAGAATAACTAAAACAGCAAATCCTACATCTGTACCTGAAACGGGTGGAAATGTACTCTTTACATTTTTTGTAGAAAACATAGAACAGGAAGATATAACTTTAAATAGTTTAGTGGATGATAAATTCGGTAATTTAGATGGGCAGGGAACATGTGATGTACCACAAACAATTTTAATTGGTGGGTCATATACATGTACTGTTTCCAAATCTTTGGAATCAAATACTCTTACATCTCATGTGAATGTTGTTATAGCTTCAGCAACAGATGATGATGGTACTCCAGCAACAGATGCTGATGATGCATCTGTAGATTTTAGTGATGTGCCACCAAGTATATTTGTAAACAAAGTTGCAAATCCAAC
>LBOT01000017.1 GCA_000989675.1 candidate division WS6 bacterium GW2011_GWE2_33_157 | reverse complement strand
GAAGATAATATTCCTAAACAATCTTTAGCATATTTAATACTAGAGTATGAAAAGAAAATATTAACAAGAAATAAAGCAGAGGAATTACTTAGGGAATCACTTGAACAGAAAAAAGATTTGAAAATTTTAATTGAAAATGCAACAAAAGAATCACAAGATAGTACAAGTAATATAGAAAGTATTGTAGATGAAGTTATTAACGCAAACCCTAAAGCAGTAAATGATTTTAAATCAGGTAAAGAGTCCACTATTGGTTTTCTTGTTGGTCAGGTTATGCAAAGAACCAAGGGTAATGCAAATCCTAATATTGCTAAATCAGTTTTAATAAAGAAACTAAATGGATAAGAATACATTAAAACATATAGCAGAGCTATCTAGAATAAATCTTACAGATGAAGAGTTAGAGAAATTTACACCTCAGATGCAAACTATATTAGATTCTGCAAAAGAATTACAAAAAATAGATACCAAAGGTATTAATCCAATGAAGAAACATATTCCATTTACTGCCTTAAGAGAAGATGTAATAGAAAACTCTTTATCTCAAGAGGAAGTACTTAGAAATGCAAAACACAAGGAGAATGGATATGTGAAAGTATATGGTAAAATCTTTGGAGCTATAGAAGAAAGCTAGTCTCTTTGTAAAAATTCCCTATCTTTAGTAAAATACTATATCCAGCCGAGATGGTGAAACTGGCAGACACGCTTGCCTTAGGAGCAAGTGGGATTAATATCCCTTGGAGGTTCGAGTCCTCTTCTCGGCATATTTATAACTATCTATACAAATCATGATTAAAAATATCATATCTCCATTCCAGTCAGTTTTGTTACAAAAGAGATTGTGTGTAGGATGTACAAACCCTCTAGATAAAGCTAAGAGATTAGGGAAACTCTCTGAAAGAAGAGAATTAATCGAATGTAAATGTAAAAGACGATATGTATACAACAAAGAACTAAACGAGTACCAAAGAGCTACTTTTCAAGAAGAACAACAATTCTTAAAAAGCCTTAACAAAAAGCCCTCGTTATAGTAGAATCTTTGCAGGTATGCCGCTATCGTCTAGTGGTCTAGGACGACAGGTTTTCATCCTGTAAACCGGAGTTCGATTCTCCGTAGCGGTACCAACATTAACTTTATGCCCCAAATAAATGTACGAAAATTCAAACGAAAATATTTCTGATGGGAAAGCAAGAGCAACTGAAGTGCTGGGAGCAGTAGGAGGCTTTATATCTTCCTTTGCTGAAACAGTATTAGTAGCATTAGTATTAGCTATTGTACTATACCTTTTCATTATGACCCCTCATGAAGTTGTAGGAAACTCTATGTATCCAACATATAAAAATGGGGAATTTTTAATGGCAAATAAATTTACATACAAGTTTGCAGTACCACAGAGAGGAGATGTAATAATATTTCAATACTCAGATACACAAGACTTTATCAAACGAATAATAGGAATACCAGGAGATGAAGTAATGATTAAAGACGGAAAGATATATATAAATGGTGAACAATTAAAAGAATCTAACTACCTTGATGCCTCTGTAATTACAAATGGAGGATCATATATTCATGAAGGACAAACAATTACAGTACAAGAAGGAGAATACTTTGTATGTGGAGATAACAGACCAAACAGTTCTGATTCACGAGAATTTGGACCAATTGCAAAAGAAAAGATTAAAGGAAAGGCATGGATAGTATACTTTCCATTCCAAGAGTTCCGACTTGTTACGCATGAATCATATAAATAGTGGACTCTATCTGTGAAACATGATACATTAAGCATATGAAAATTTTCGTTATCGCTAACCAAAAAGGAGGCGTTGGAAAGACAACAACAACAATGAACCTAGGAGCCTCACTAGCAAGTAAAGGTAAAAAAGTATTACTCATTGACTTAGACCCCCAAGCAAATCTCTCCTCTGGAGTTGGATTTACACAACAATTTGATAAACAAAGTTGGACATCAACACAACAAGCCCCATACAAAAGTATATATGACGTATTAATAAACTCTGTACCAATACACTCTGTATTTGTATCTACATCAACACCAAATCTGTATTTGGTACCTTCGCATCTTTCACTAGCAGGAGCAGAAATAGAAATGGTAAACATGTTAGCAAGAGAAACAATACTTAAAAAAGCTCTTACAGATATTGAAGATGAATTTGATATCGTTATCATTGATTGCCCTCCATCACTAGGATTACTAACAATAAATGCGTTAAGTGCTGCACAATATTTACTCATTCCAATACAGTGTGAATACTTTGCATTAGAAGGACTAGGTCAATTAATAGAAACAACAAAATTGATAAAAAGTATTAACTCATCCCTATCAATAGGAGGTGTAATACTTACTATGTTTGATAGTAGAACAAAACTCTCTTGCAGTGTTGTAGATGATGTAGTTAGCTATTTTAAAGAAACAGCATTTGAATCAATAGTACCAAGGAATGTAAGACTCTCAGAAGCACCATCACATGGTAAAACCATATTCCAATATGATGATAAATCCTCTGGAGCAAAAGCCTACAATGGATTAGCAAAAGAATTTATAAAAAGATTTTTTTAATTTGTAATAATAATATACATGGAAGAAGCAAGATTAGGGAAAGGATTAGCAGCATTGATAAACAACAATGAAATAGATAATTCATCTAGCTCATATAGGGAGAAGTTTGATATAACAAAGATATTACCAAACCCATTTCAACCTAGAATGCATATTGATCCAGATGACTTAATAAGCATTGCTGACTCAATAAGAGAGAATGGAATAATCCAACCATTGATAGTAACAAGGGATAAAAATACTGATAAATATATAATTGTAGCAGGAGAAAGAAGATTCAGAGCAGCACAGTTAGCAGGTTTAAAACATGTACCAATTGTAATCAAAGAATCCTCACCACAGCAAATGCTTGAGTTAGCATTAATTGAAAATATTCAAAGAAAAGACCTTAATCCACTTGAAGAAGCATACTCATTCTTACAACTACAAAATGATTTTGGATTAGGACAAGATGAAATATCTAAAAAGGTTGGATTAAACAGAGTAACAATATCTAATAAAATGAGACTATTAAAACTCCCTGACCAAGTAAAAGAAGTAGTCTTAAATGAAACAATATCAGAAGGACATGCAAGGGCATTACTAGGTATAAAAGATTCAGAATCTTTAGTAGCAGCTACAGACATTGTAATAAAAAGAGGGTTAAGTGTAAGACAAACAGAATCACTAGTCAGAAAGATTAACTATGGTAAGAGTGCAAAATACAAAACAATACAAATGGAATATCCAGATTTACTTAGATATGGCGAATTACTCTCTGAAAAGATTGGATACAGTACATCTGTAAGAAGATTAAGCAAAGGGGGAAGAATAATAATAAGATTCTTAAATAAGAACGAATTAGAAGATTTAATAAAGAAACTCGGAGCTGATATAGAAAAAGCTTAAGAAACTTCCTGTCTTAATTTTTCATACATTAATACGGCAGCACTAACACTTACATTAAGTGAACCAATACCCTCTCTCATAGGAATAGAAATTCTTTCATCAACCCTCTCTAACATACCTGTAGACACTCCTACATCCTCTGCACCAAGTACAAAAGCACATGGCCCTGTCAAATCAGTGTCAAAGTAGTTATTACCCTCCATATGTACACCAAAGATTTTAATAGCATTCTTTTTTAATTCTTTTACGGCACTAAACAAACTCATTTCAACAATTGGAATTCTCTCAGCAGCACCCATAGATATACGAATGGTTTCGTCATTTACCAAACTAGTACTCTGTGGAACAGTAATTATTCCATTTACACCTACTGCAAATGCAGTTCTCATTATAGCTGCAACATTTTGAATATATTTAATATCATCTAATATCAAGAAAAATGGCATCTTCTTATCCTTGTATATACTCTCTAAAAGTTCATCTAATGACCAATTATTAGTGGATAACATCATACCTACCACACTCTCTGAATTTGAAGTCCTAAGCCTTCTCGTTAGCGTTTTTCTCGGTACTCTAATAACAGGAATCTTTCTCTCACCAGCTAATAAAACAATATCTTTCGTCTTATCATCCCTATACGCTGCACTTGCTAGATATATACGATCAAAATCCCTACCCTCTTTTAGTAGTTCTAATAAAGCATTCTTACTCTCAATTTGGATAAATCGTTTTTTACTCATCTCTGTTAGAGAGATTCTACCACATCTACGAAGTACTGACCCCTCTTAAAACCACTCATTCTTCTAAACTTCACTACACCTGTCTTGTTAGCATGAATTGAGTAATCCTTTGAAGAGTATGTATTCTTTCCAGGATGAAATACAGATCCTCTTTGTTTAACAATTATGTTTCCTGATTCTACTTTTTCTCCTTCATACTTTTTAACACCGAGTCTTTTACCGGCTATATTTCCTGATACTGATACTGTACCCGCTCCTACAACATGTGACATCTACTCTGTATATTTAACTTAGATATTATCTTTTAGATAGTATAAAAATATTCCTTGTGATGATACTATTATTACGCTCCCATTTCAAGTCCCCTTTTGTATATTTTTTATTTAACACATCCCATTTCTTACCTATAAAGCTTGATATACTGATAGTTTTAAAACCACTCTTTGTCCTATATGAAGGAATTATTAACACAACCTTAAACCCAGGTCTCGATATCTCGTTCATAATATTAAAAAGAGATTCGTACAAAGTTCTTACCTTATTTAGTAATTCATCTGCTTTACCATCTCCTAGTATTTTCCTTTGTGGTGGACCCATAAAAGGTTCACAAACAATCGCAGATATACCGGTTCTTTTAATCTCCTTTAAGGTCTTTTTAGGTACACTATGAATATCTAATGGGAATATCTTAACCCTAGTATGTGAAATTAAACCCTCTTCTGATAACCACTGTATATTTTTCTCTGAATTCTCTATCGCATTTAAATCAATATCAGAACCTAATATATCAAAACCAAGTGTAGCTGCCTCTATAAGGATTGTACCACTACCACAAAATGGGTCCCAAATAATACCTTCCTTAAATCCAGTAAAGTTACACATCATTCTAGCTAACTTCTGTGGTAAAACACCCATATCAAAATCTACGGAAGGTCTATCTAAATCTCTTTTAATGAAAGCATTAATATCTTGAATAGACAATGTACTACCATACATACGACCCGCTTTTGTATCAAAGATACACAATTCAAAACCATTCTCTATTACACTGTTAGTAAATATCTGAGCAGCATTTAATTCAGATTGTTTAGGGAGTATAAATCTTGATGAAACACCATTACTCTTAAACCCTCTCTTTATTTCATTTGCTAACCTTTGAATATCTTTTAAAGCAACATTAGTATTACCAAGTGCAGAAATACCAAAAGTAATTTTCTCTTTCTTGAGAAATGGTAATAAAAACGAATCTATATCATCTATTACCTGACCATATCTAATAAAACCACCTAATCTTTGAAATATACGATCAAGTACCTCCTCTGTTACAGTATTACTTTCAACAAGAAGAATCCCTTCCCCTACCCTATTAATACTATCTTTGGAAATATCATATGACTCTAAAACACACGAAAGCTCTACAAGAGATAACTCAACAAAATTGCCACACTCAAAAAAATATCGCATCTATACTATTTCTTTAACAGATACTCTACTAATTAAAGATCTATGACCTGCACTTCGTCTATATCTGGATTTAGATTTATATTTGAATACATCAATCTTGTCATCTTTCTTTTGAGAAGTAATCTCTAATACAACCTTACTACCCTCTACTAAGGGAGTTCCTAACTTTGTATTTTCCCCATCTGAAACTAGCAATACATCCTTAATCTCTAATGTATCACCCTTCTTACCATCTAGTTTATTAACTTCATACTGTTTACCCTCAAATACTTTCAATTGAGTACCAGCAAGCTTTATTATAGCGAATTTTTTGTTTTCTATATTTTTGTCCATAACGAAAGGATTTTAATTTATTAATTAGTAATTGTCAATTATATTATTACTATTTGTACTTTTCTTAGCTCTGTTCATTATACTTTGAATTATCCCTAAAGAAAATAGCGTCATTACAGTAATTGTTCCTCCAGCACTAACCAAAGGAAGAGGAATACCCGTAGCAGGTATTGTACCAGTATTTGTACCAATATTAATGAAGATTTCTAATAGGAGTTTCATAATAATTCCTATTAATATCATTGCAAAGAATGAATTATTTACATTATCAACAGAGGCTATTAATCCTTTCACAATAATTATTGAATACAGTACAAGTAAAAATAATGAACCCACTAGTCCAAACTCTTCAGCATATGATGCAAAAATAAAGTCCGTTTGATGTTCAGGGAGAAAATCTCTTTTACTTTGTGTTCCATTACCAAAACCTTTACCAAATATCTGCCCAGAACCTATTGCAATACGTGCTTGATTAACATTAAAACCAATATCTTCACTATTTTCTGTTGGATTAATAAAAGCCTCTATCCTATCCTTTTGATAATCTTGAAAAATACCTTCATATACCAATGTTGAGAATGAACCCACTATTATTCCAATTATTACACTAACTATTATAAACATTCTCCAACTATCTCTGTAATAGTATGAGAGTATAGAGATAATCGCTGTAGGTATTAATAACAATGCAAATAACCATGAACCTGTTACACTTATAAGAAGAAATGTTCCCGTGATTAAAGTCATAATGATAAGTGCTATGGTATTTCTTAATTGATTACTAAGACCCGTGAATGCAACTAGAAACCATATAACCAATGTAAGTAAAGACATACTTCCACCAGGTTCTACATATATCAATATTACTAATGGTAATGCTAATAGAAACGAAACACCAAAAAGTAACCATTCATTATATTTATCCTTATACGAGAGTACCGATGCAGTAGTAAGAATTACTGTTATCTTAGCTATTTCAGAAGGTTGAATCTGAACACCTCCTATTACTAACCATCTTCTTACATTATTAATTTCTGGTCCAAATATTAATACAGCAACTAATAGGAGTACTGTAATTACATATATTGATAATGCTACCTGCCAATATCTTGTTATTGATATATCTATTCTTGAGACAAAGAAAAAGAGAATAAAGCCAATTATTAGATATATTATTTGTTTATTAACGATAGATAAGTCTTGGAAAGTACCATCTGAACCAATAGTAGTGGATAGTAAGGTTATTATCCCAATTACACTTATAAGTATTGTTGGAATTAGTATAAGAAGATCAAATCTCTTTTTCTTTAATTTGTTGTTTTCAATCTTCATTCTTCTTTAATCTCAATTAACTTCCTTTTACTCTTAAGACCATGAACAATGGATATTGCTGTTTTGGAAATATTAAAATATTTTGCAAGTAAATCTATTAATTCCAAATTAGCAACATTGTCATGGGGTTTACCCTTCAATGATACAACATAAATACCATTTTTTTGAGATATACTAATTTCTTTAGAAGATGGTTTTACTTTTACTTCAATAACCACATTTAATGTTTCTTACCTTTAAACATCCTTCTCATGAAGGCTGGCTTATCTAAAGGATCTTCAAAATCTTCTTCCATATCTATATCAATCTTCTTAGAAGCACCCTTAAAGACATCTGGCTCTTCTTCTTTTGACTCATCTTCAAAATCTTCTTCTACTTCATCAAAGAAGTTATTCTTTTTCTCTTCTACTGGTTCCTCTTCCTTTTTGTTGTATACAGGGGCCTTTACTGATATTCCACCCAATCCAAAACCATCATCATCCTCATCACTCTTTTGTTGTTTTGTATATACTTGTTTGTTTTCATCAAAGCCTGTTGCAACAATTGTAATAACTATCTCATCACCCAATGAAGGATCTATTTGTGCACCAAACTTAATATTAGCTGCTGGATCTACTGCTTCTTGTATTAATCCAGATACCATACTAATCTCAGGAAGTGATAAGTCTGCACCAACAATGTTATAAAGTACTCCTGTTGCACCCTCAATAGACATATCCAAAAGAGGACTTGTTGTAGCAGCTCTTGCAGCCAATTCTGCTCTCTTCTCCCCACTTGCTCTTCCAATACCCATTAATGCACTACCTGCATTTAACATTACTGATTTAGCATCATTGAAATCTGCATTAATATATCCTGTTTGACTTATTAGATTGGAAATACTGTTTACACCCTCAGCAAGTACAGAATCTACCATCTTCATAGCATCAATAAAGGACATGTTTGCTTCAGCAATCTCTAACAGTCTTTGATTTGGAACTACAATAAGGGTATCTACTTTGTCTCTTAAAGAAGCAATACCTTCCTCAGCTATTTCTCTCCTCCTGTTACCCTCAAAATCAAATGGCTTTGTAACAACAGCTACAGTTAAAGCTCCCATATTCTTTGCAACACCTGCAATAATTGGAGCTGCACCTGTTCCAGTACCACCTCCCATACCAGCAGTTATAAATACCATATCTGCACCCTCTAGATGTTCCTGTATTTGATCTAAACTCTCTTCAGCTGCCTGTGCACCTACTTCATGATTACCACCAACTCCTAAACCTTTGGTTAATTCTTCTCCTAATTGTAATGTTACAGGAGCTTTTGAAAGCTTTAATGTCTGTGCATCAGTATTAAAGGCCATGAACTCAACACCAGTAATATCATAATCAGAAATCATTGTATTGATGGCATTACAACCACCACCACCTACTCCGACGACTTTAATTTTCGCTACTGGATCTACATTTGTTGTTACTAACATAACTTCCTTAAATCTCAATTTAATTCTGGGCAGTTTAAGGAATCAAGGATTTGAACCATTCTACTATTTTGGTAGTAAAAGTACCACTACTTCCCTTGCCTCTACTAGTTGTATCAATATCTACTTCATCTTCTGTGGCATGTTTAATAAGGCCCTGTACACATGCAAAGGATGGATCAGAGATTTCTTCTACCATACCACTTAAACCTGAAGGGTATCCCACTCTTGCAGCCACTCCAAATACCCCTTGAGTAAACTTTGTTAAATCTCTTAATAATGCAGAACCCCCTGAGAGTACAATTCCCGCAGGCATATTAATCTTAAAACCAGCCTTCTCTACATTCTCTTTTGCCATATCAAAAATTTCTTCACATCTTGCTTCTACTATACTTTTTAACATATCTTTTGAAACTTTCTTTCCTGGAATATCTAATATTGCTAAATCTACATCATCTCCCTTTTTAATCTTCGGCTCATCCTCAATCTTTCTAAGTAGTGCAGGTGTAGAATCAAAACCGACATGTTTACTTTTACTTTTGTTATCAAAAAGATCTTGCATATTAACCTTAATCTTTTCAGCATCTTCTAAAGAAACTTGAAGACCAATAGCTATATCACTAGTAATATTTACACCACCTAGAGGAATAGTACCACTATATATAATTGAACCCTCCTGAAATATTGAAATACTAGTTGTACCAGCACCTATATCTAAAAGTGTAACACCTAATTCCTTCTCAGTATCTGTTAATACAGATAAAGAGGATGCCCAACCAGTAAAGACAACATCATATACATTAAGACCTAAATGCTCAACACACTTCTTTAAATTCTGCCAATATGAGTTAGGAGCAGTAATAATGTGAGTTTCAACCTCTAACCTATTTCCTGACATACCTATTGGATATTTAATACCACCCTGATTATCTACAACAAACTCTCTAGGAATTATATGTATTGG
>LBOT01000016.1:23398-23886 GCA_000989675.1 candidate division WS6 bacterium GW2011_GWE2_33_157 | reverse complement strand
GGATATATGATTCCTCTTCTTTTAGCTAATGCTGTTATCTTTTGGAGCATATCTTGTGACATACCTAATATTTCTTTATGTTAACTTTTGAATTATACAACATCTCTTTAGCAAGTGTAATTTCTGATATCATATTTGTTAATATGAAATCCAGTTATTAAAAGTAGATATGATATAATTCGGTACATAATTAGTTAATTTGATACTCCATATTTAATGGAAGAGTTACAGAAGAGTAATCTAGTTGGACAAAGAGAATTAAGAATAGAGAAGGTCAAAAAGTTAAAAGAGCTTGGTATTGAAGCTTACCCTGCTAAATCGTATAGGGAGTATTCAATTGGACATATAGTTGAAAATTTTGATAACTTTGAAAACAAAACGACATGTCTTGCAGGAAGACTTATGGCATGGAGAACACATGGTAAATTGATATTTGGAGATATAAAGGATCAAACAGGAAAAATACAATTAATGATTAAACAGGATTC
>LBOT01000016.1:0-23341 GCA_000989675.1 candidate division WS6 bacterium GW2011_GWE2_33_157 | reverse complement strand
TAATGACTAAAAATATTAGATTACTTACCAAATCTCTTCGTCCTATTCCTAAGAAATTAAAAAACAAAGAGCAGAAATTTAGAAGAAGATATCTAGATTTAGTAATTAATCCTGAAAGAGTAAAACTATTTGAAAGAAAAGCTAAATTCTGGGAAGTACAAAGAGAGTTTCTTAAAAAGGAAGGCTTTATGGAAGTAGAAGTACCAGTACTTGAAAGTGTAACAGGAGGAGCAGATGCTAAACCCTTTATCACTCACCACAATGCACTTAATCAAGATCTCTTCTTAAGAATATCTACAGAACTGTATCAAAAGAGATTAATAGGGGGGGGATATGACAAGATATTCACATTAGGACCAAATTTTAGAAATGAAGGTATGGATGATGAACATTTACAAGAGTATTACCAATTAGAATGGTATTGGGCATATGCAAACTATATGGACAATATGGAATTAGTTAAGAGACTTTTCTTACAGATAGCTAAAGAGGTGTATGGTAAGACAGAGTTTACTACAAGAGGTCATACATTTGATTTAGCTAATGAGTGGAAAACATTAGATTACTCAGAAGTAATTAAAGATGCCTTTGGTGTAGATATCTTTAATGATAGTGATGAAAAGATACTAAAGGTAATTAAAGAAAACAAAATAGAGTTAGATGGAGATATTAATAGGAATAGATTAATTGATAATCTATGGAAAATCATTAGAGCTGAGATATCTGGTCCAGCATTTCTAATAAATCATCCTAAATTTGTTTCACCCCTATCTAAGGAAAGTAGTGAAAATAAACAATTAACAGAAAGATTCCAGGTAATAATAGCGGGAAGTGAATTAGGTAATGGTTACTCTGAGATAAATGACCCACAAGATCAATTAGAAAGATTCTTAGAACAGCAAAAACTTAGAGACTCAGGAGACGATGAAGCACAAATGCTTGATATTGATTTTGTAGAGATGCTTGAATACGGTATGCCTCCTACAAGTGGATATGGTCAAAGTGAAAGAATATTCTGGTTTATGGAAGATATCTCTGGTAGAGAAGGAACATTCTTCCCACAAATGAGAGTAGAGATAGAGCAAACTACAAAAAAGATATATGGTGAGAAATTAGGTAAATATATTGGTATAAAACCTAAAAAATAGAATATATCTAATAAGTTCTTTTTGTTTAAAGATGGAATCTATAAAGGATATATTAAAGGGGTTATCTGAAAAGAAGGATGAAAGTAAATCTCAGAAAGAGCTATTTGATACAGAGAAGTACTCTAAGAAATCTGTGTTAATAAATGATAAGCATAAATATATCTCTAAAGAGTATCAATATTATGGATTACACCTTGCAGGTAAGTTAGGTGATACTAAAAGAGTAACTATGTATATTAAATGGGCAAAAGAGAAACCAAGACATATATTAGAAAGAGCATATAGCTTTGCAATAGATTATCCATCTGCTAAAGACAGAAGTCGTATCTTTATATGGAAAGTTAAACAGTTGGAAGAGGAGATGAAGGCGAAGGAGTAGTCTTAAGAGAAGATATTTTTTCTAAAATCGTTTTCACAGCAATATCACCATCATCAGCAAAAAGTTTTGCAGCAGAAGCATACTCATGACCACCTCCACCTAAGCTTTCTGCAATCTTATCTACCTTTTGATATCCCTTTGTACTTCTGAATGATACTTGCCATTCATTCTCAGCTGTATATGAAGGTTTAACAATAAAGCCCCAATGTACACCCTGTATATGCCTAATTATATTATCTCTCATATGTGCCTGTGCACTATTTACTCCGGCTTTCTCTAAGTGATTCTCTTCAATCTGTTTTTTAGTAATGAATGTAATAGACATATCATCTTGTATAGTTAGATTTTTAATAAAGAGGGTTAATGGAAGTAATGTCTCAGGAGGAAATTTGCTACTTTTGTATGTAAAATCCTCCAAATCTAATTCATATACTCTTCTTAGTTCACTCATTAGTTGATAGGTAGAAGGTTTGGTATTTTCATAAAGGAATCTACCAGTATCTGAAACAATCCCTATCTGTCCTAATTCAGAAATCTCTTTAGTAATATTAAATCTCTTACCCATAACATCTTTACAAATATATAGAACTTGTTCAGTAGTAGAACTCATATTGTTATTTATACTTACATCAGAATGATCAGTTTGTGTATCATGGTGATCAATAATTGCAACTTTAGCTTTAGTTAATTGGACAGTATCTTCATTTGTTACACACATATCCCAACTACCAGCATCCATTAATATTATTAAGTCCTCATTTTCAATATCAATCTTTCGTACAATTTTTAAATCATTCATAAAAGGGAGATTCTGTGTAGGAGATTGTCTAGATTTAAATACAACATTCTTTTTCGGATATATAGTATTAATGAAGTTCTTTAATATTAAAGAACTACAAAACCCATCAAAATCAGGTCCTTTATGTGTAAGTATTAATATATTCTGTGATCTCTCTATTAATTTTTTTAATTCTTTGTTTTGTTTTTGCACTTTTAAAAGTATATCAAAAAAGCTCTACCCTTAATATTAATATACTAACTTGATTATGATGTATATGCAGAATATAATAGAAATATGTATTAATAAAGGACATTTTTAATTTTAAATATACTTAGATGTTAGATATAAAGAAAATAGTTGAAGAGAGAGAAATTGTAGAAAAAGGATTACTTAAAAGAATGAATCCTTCTGATTTAGATTTAGATACAATAATTACTCTTTACAATAAAAAGAAAGAATTAATAAGATCCTTTGAAGAAAAAAGAGCACAACAAAACAGCTTTAATAGTAAGATGGCTCAAACAGAGAAAGGAACAGAGGAATTCCTTAAATTGGTTACTGAGTTAAAAGTATTAGCAACAGAAGTTAAGGATTTAGAAGAAAGATTAAATGAAACAGATAAAGAATTAACACAAAAGTTAGAAGTACTTCCAAATATACCAGATGAAGATGTAGTAGCAGGAGGAAAAGAGAATAACCAAGAGATAAAAAGTGTAGGTAGTAAACCACAGTTTACATTTGAAATAAAAGATCATGTCCAATTAGGAGAAGATTTAAAACTATTTGATTTTGAAACAGCTACCAAACTCTCTGGCTCAAACTTCTCTATGTATACAGGCATGGGTGCAAGATTAGAATGGGCCCTTATTAACTACTTCATCGATGAACATATTAAAGATGGATATGAAATGATAATACCTCCACATATTGTAGGAGAAGAGTCTGGATATACTGCAGGTCAATTACCTAAGTTTAAGGAGGATGTGTATTGGTTAGATAATACAAATCAATTCCTTATCCCTACAGCAGAGACAGTTCTTACAAATATATTTAGAGATGAGATAGTTGATGAAAAAGATTTACCTAAGAAGTTCTTTGCATATACCCCCTGCTATAGAAAAGAAGCAGGTAGTTACAGAAACAATGAAAGAGGATTAATAAGGGTACATCAATTTAATAAAGTAGAGATGTATCAATTTACAACTAAAGAGAAAGCAGATGATGCGTTTGAAGAGTTAGTATCAAAGGCAGAAAAGTTAGTAGAAGGATTAGGATTACATTACAGAATAAGTAAATTAGCAGCTGGAGATTGTTCAGCAGGTGCAGCGAGGACATATGATATTGAAGTATGGTTACCAGCAATAGGGCAATATTACGAAGTAAGTTCTGTATCAAATGTACGTGAGTATCAATCAAGAAGAGGTAATATGAGGTACAAACCTGTTAATGGAACTAAAACAGAATATCTACAAACCTTAAATGCATCTGGTCTTGCAACAAGCAGATTAATGGTAGCATTAGTTGAAACATATCAACAACAGGATGGAAGTATATTAATACCTGAGGTATTAAAAAAGTATATGGGTGTAGATAAAATTGAGAAGAGGTAATCACAATGAATTACATATTAGGATTTCTTCCAGATGAAGAATCTAATTACAAAATACGAAAAGTAATAGGGGAAGTAGGGATGGTATTTGATGATTTTGGTATACCTGTTAGATGGGTTAAACCTCAGACATATCATGTCTCATTATATTACCTTGGTAATAATGATTCCTTTATTAAAAGATTCTTTTTAAAAAGAAAACTCTCTAAAATACAATTCCCTTCATTTGATATCTCCCTAGGTAATGTAAAGGTTGGTATATCAAGAAGTTATAGGGAGCTAATATATATTGATTTAAAAGAGGGTGGTGAACAGTTAAGAGAATTGCTATTAAAAGTTAGAAAAACATTGGGAGGAGATGATGTCTCTATGTTTGTACCCCATCTTACAATTGGGAGGATAAATAAGGATTTGTCTGACGAGGAGAGAAGGAATGTAATTAAAGATATTGGTAATATATCAGGGAAACTTAATACAGGAAAAATAAAGTTTCGAGTAAATGCAATGTATTATATAGAGAGTAAGGATGGGGTTTATTCACTGAAGATGAAGTTTGATGCTTTACCATAAATATCTTTGTAGTCATTTGTATAAATAGCTTGTTTATTTCTCTTAAACCAAGTCTTCTGTCTTTTAACATATGCTATTGTATTTTTGTATATATCCTTTTTTACATCATCTAAAGATATTTTCTTTTCGAAATACTCTTTAAATTCAATATACCCAATACTATTCATACCTCTATCTTCGTATGTATAGCCTTTATTAAGTAAGGATAATACTTCATTCTCTAAACCATTTTTAAACATACTTTCAATCCTCTGTTCTATTCTTTTACTTAATATATCCTTAGGAGTATCAATTACAAAATATATATGATTAAGAGGAGTACCCTTCTTACTATTTATTCCCTTTCTTTCAATAACTCTTATCAATCTATATCTATTTTGTCTGTCACTCTCATTAAGAGATGAAATATATTTACTTGCTAATTGTTGTAATTCACTTAGTTAAACACAATACTATCGATGTACAGTCCTGTACCACCTACTAGGATAGGGATAGATTCCTTTTGAGTATCTAATACCTTCTGTACATTCTGTTGATAATCAAACAGTGTAAAACTATCTTTAGGATCTACAAAATCAAAAAGGAAATGTTTAATACCATCTATTGTAAATACTGTATCTGAAATACGTTCATGGGGTATTGGTTTTGCAGTCCCTATACTCATCTCTCTATATACCTGTCTTGAATCTGCATTAATAATATATCCATTTAAATCCTTAGCTAGCTGTAATGCTTTATCAGACTTTCCTGAAGCTGTAGGTCCAGCAATTACAATTATCTTTCCATTGTAAGTAATCATTTTAGGATATATTTAGAAATCCAGTACAATGACCATACACCTGCTATTGTAGAGAGTATGGATATTGCAATAACGGCCTCTGTTTGTACAGATACAAAGAGTAATGTAGAGAGTCCTAGTAGTAAGAGAAATATTGTTTGTTTTACACTATCTGAGAAGTACTCTTTCATAATGAAGGATATATTAAATCCTTTCATATCTTTTTTAGAAATATAAAAACCTACTAATATTCCTAAATTACTAACAAGTAATATTGAGGTTATTATTGGAATAATTCTAAATATTTCTGTTATAGGTATTTTAAAGAGAGAAACAATGTATATACCCATTACATTGAATATTGCAGCAACAATAAAGGATAGGGTAGAGAGTATTAATAATTGTTTGTTTTTTGTTGCAGAGTAAATAACTAATAGGGATATACCAAGTATAGAAAGTAGTAAGAATATTTCCATATTCTTTTCATACATACTCCAATTGTTTGTAATATTGTTTATAAGGTTCATATTTTTAATGATTTGTTTACGTAAGCTACATAGTATTTTGATAATGATAGGGCAAAATTACCAACTATTATTAAAAGTAATAGGTCGGAAGAGAATATCTTAATATATCCAGTTCCTAAAATCATTGATACTGCAGCAATTAAAGCTATTAATGTTGTTACAACTATTCTAGATTCAGTATTCTCAACAATTATTCGTAGTATTGCTACCATTGTTATTACTTCAACTGCAAGAAGGAATATATCTACAGGAGTTTCTGTAATCTTAAGATATGATATCCATGCAGAAATTGTAATAATGGTTGAAAGTCCAGAAATTACTAATATATTCTTTGTGGTCTTATCAACGATTAGTAGATATGCGTAGATAAGTACTATTGCTAAAAGGATACCCTCTGTGAGTTTAATATAATCTATTTCTGCCATATCAATTGGTATATCTGTTTCGCTATTTGTTGAATAGTTCACAGGTACAACCCCAGAGTTATACAAAAGACTGATTATGAAAGCTTGATCTTTTTCAGTAGCAGATACTGGAACGGGAAACAAGTTACTTTGATCTGCAGGTATTTGAACAGGTGTGACAAATCCATCTATAGATACTCCAACCGTTTGTCCTGTATTGTCTTTAAGGAAAGTCTCCCATTCACCACTCCATGGCCAAGTTTTGAATAGGGCAAAATATGAGTATGTATTGCCTGAATTTTTTAATTGAGTTATATATACATTCCTAAATGTTTCCCTTGTAAACTCTGTTTTATCATAGTTAGAATCTAAATATGGTGCTAATGGATCATCAGCATTTTCATAGTCTACATCTGCTTTTCTAGTAACAATATTTACTAAGAAAGGAGATTTAACTAAGTAATCTATATTTTCTCTACTCTTTGATGTTTGTACTGACACTTTTAAATAGTCTTTACTATCTTCTTCATATGCATACATAGAAGTTTTTTCTACACCATACTTACTTAATCTCTTGTATATGATTGATTTGATTCCCTCAATATCATCATCTTTTCTAATACTTTTTGAAGTATCTAGTTCTAATACATACTCTTTTGCCCAGTAGAGGGAATTCTTATTTACAAGATCATATGTAGAAGATGAAGATACTCTTTCGGTAAGAGGAAGGGATATTAAAATTAGTGCTAATATAGCTGAACTAAGAAGTATTAAAAGGATATAACTTAGAAATCCTTTTAGATTGAATTTTTTAGTTGAGAGTTTTGGAAGTTTAAATCTTTTCATTGTATTAAAGTAGATCTGAATCTTTACCTATTATCATAATCTTGTCCTTTATTAATGCATTCATTAAGATAGGGTCTTTCTTTTTCTTACCAAAATCATAATCATCTACAGTCATAGCAACAAATTTTATTACTCTACCTAATTCTTTTTCTAAGCTATTAACTACGGAAGAGAGTTCTCTTATTTTCATATTACCAATAAAAAGCATATCTACATCTTCCTTATCTTGATATTTTCCTTTTAGGAATGCATCAGTTACTATTGCTACCTTTATACCTTCAACAGGAGATAGAGATGAGTAGAGTAATTTACCAATGCTTGATTCTTTAAAAAACATTCCTCTAAGTTCCCATATTATTGGACAGTCCTTATCTATTGTATATACAATTTTGTTACCATCTTTTACAGATTTAAGAATACCTGCACTTTGTAGATTAAGTAATTCTCTTCTTACAGCATTTATTTCTTCATCTAAATCTCTTACTAAACCACGAACATGAAATGCTGATTTGATATCAGACATATATGTCTCTAAAATTCTTAATCTCACTTTCGATATAAACAGTTTTTTTAGCATGTCCCGTATTAATATATATTAAATAGGCTCTTTCGAACCATGGGGCATTTTATTGCTCAATTATAGCAAATTTTCCTTGTGAACGAGGCATAGCAGTTATCCATACTCTTCCTCTGTTAAATTGTACTTCATTTCCATCCTTGTCATAGTATGTAGTTCTGTCCGTTCTAGCAATCTTTTTCCATCTTCCTTCCGTTATTTTCCCATCAATTAAATATATGGATTTACCTTCTCCAATAGTATCAATAATTACTCTACCTTTTTCATCATAGGTTGGAGTCATTGTTACTTCTTGTATAATTACATTTTTTGAAAATAGTTGTGTATTTGTTTCTTGATCAATATCAATCTTACCGCCAGTCTCTTTAAGGTAGCTATTTGTAGTACTGTCATATGTCCATACTGTGTCATATGCGCCACGGTTATTTAGTCTTTCATAGAAAGTAACTTTTACTTTAGTCCTAGTGCCTCTCTCTTCAACTTTTGCATCTGGTTTAAATTTCCATGCTTCTATCTTTGGCATACCCCCCCAATTTAATTTCTGTGCATATTCCCATGCAGCTGTTACAGAGGAATACTCATTATGTGGTGCATATCTTCTTCCATCATTCCATCTCCAAGCACCAATGGTAGCTATCTTTTTAATATCATATTTGTACAAATTGTCACATGCGTCAGTTTTAGGATTCTCAGTATCTGCACATCCATCATATATGTATAGAGGATCATATGGGCTTAACCATTCAATATAGTATTGTCTCGAACTTCTAATTGGTCCTACCTTTTTAGGGGCTTGGGACCAATATATAGCCATATATCTAGTTATTCCAGATTCTGCTAACGCTTCATATACAACATCTGCACTATTTAATCCTGATTGTGGTCTAGCATCTACATGATTATTAGTCATTACTGCAACAGGTCTTTTAGTTTGTAATAGTTTCATTTCTGTTTTAGTAAAGAGTATTCCATTCAATGTGCTTTGTTCTGTTCTTGGTTCTGTTGGAGTAGGTATTGGTAAAGCACTAAATTCAAAAGCCAATGCTTGAGGTATTAAGTACTCACTGTTTAAGCTGATAACTTGAGAGGGTTTCTTGTATGGTTTTACTTTGTATATTCCAAAGTAATAAAAGGAGGCTGTACCAAGTGCAAGTAGAACAGCAAAGGTTATTAATATTGGTAACCATATTTTTTTATTAAAGATTTTCTTCTTTGGTAATTCGCTTTTTATATCTTCAGAAGGTATTGGGGTAGTTTCTTCCATCTTTATCTCTATTTTTCCAACCTTATCTGTCATATTTAATTCTTTTGCCATTTCGTTACTGTTTCTAATTAGGATATATATAATTTACCACTTGGTGTATGTAATGTTAAATCTTTCTACATTATCTACCTTATGCTATCATTTATATATCAATTTACCTTTTCTAAAATGAGAAACAAGATGTTTTTGTATTTGGTAGTTTTATTCTTAAGTACACTTCTTCTTACAGGTTGTACTAAAAAAGAAGAGGTGGTAGAAGAAGAGAATCCGGATTCAGTTGTTAAGGAAGATAGTGGTGAGGAGGAAAAGGTCGTAATAGAGAAGGAAGATCTGGGATATGTTTCTAACCCAGAGGATTTTAAAAATGAGAAACAGGTTTTTGGTCAGAGTAATGAATTTGAATATACTGTTGAAAGTATTAAGGATGGTAGTCAGAGTGGATATCATGATTTTGAATTTGTAATTTCATCGACGGAGGAGGGTGCAACGACACCTTTTTTTACAGTTGAACCTGTACTAACAAAGGGTGTTGTAAGAGTAACGATAAAGAATGTTGTTGGTGATAACAGTGATATAACACATACTAAAGGAATTGTTGTTGAGAAGGGGGCAATTACTGGAATATCTCGTATTGTTACATCATTAGAAAATACAAGGATATATGAAATAGGGGTACTTGCTTCTAACGGTTTCTTTGTTGAGCAAACTCAAGATAGTGATGGTACATGGATATTTTCTGTTAAGGTAGAATATGATTCTGAATATACAAAACCTACTGTAGATTACGGTAGTACAGATTTTAGTAGTGATGAACAAAGTATAGAGGGTATGGTTTCGGCAGATGGGGCGAAGATTACTACATACTCATATAGTGTATCTGGTGGGGTACTGCGATTTGTATTTGATGTAGCAAGTGGAGCATCGAATCCAATACCTTCTGTAAGTGCAAGTTACGATTCAGGTAATTCATTGGTAGTAACATTTGAATCTTTAGCGTCTGATAAGGTGTCTACTTGGGGAAAGAGCATTGCTCTTCCTGGTTGGGTTAGTATCGCAGTTAGTAGAACTGGTGAATCTTCAGTGTATCAATTTAATGGTGTTAGTGGAGCTAAGCCTTTTAAATTAAGTGCTACACAGAGTCCAAATCAAGTAATTGTTGAGATTAAACTTTAGTACATACGAATATGATATCTAGAGAAAAAGCACTTGAGCTATTAAATACATACGTTAAAACAGAATGGTTAAAACTTCATATGAGAGAGAGTGAAATCATTATGATTGGTTTAGCTAAAGAGTTCGGTGAAGATGAATATACGTGGGGTTTAGCAGGTTTACTTCATGATTTAGATTTTGACTATGTAAACAAAGATCCACAAAGACATGTTCTAGAATTTGATTCTGTACTTCAGCTTGAGGGTTTAAATATTGGTGATGATATTCCAAGAGATGTATATCACGCTATTAAAGCTCACTATGAGAGTCATCCTAAAATTGATGAGAAAAGAGAGAGTAAGATGGACTTTGCACTTTCAGCTGCAGAAAATCTAAGTGGTTTTTTAGTTGCTTGTGCATTAGTAATGCCAGATAAAAAGATTGGTTCTGTACAGGTTGAGTCTGTAATAAAGAAATTAAAAAAGAAAGATTTTGCGAAAGCAGTAAGTAGAGAATATATATATGATATTGAAAAAACGGGTATATCTTTAAACAGATTTATTGAAATAGCACTAGTACAGATGAATAGTATTGCTGATGAAATAGGGCTTTAGTATAATTTTTGTACGGGGTGTAGTTCAGATGGCTAGAATGCTTGCATGGGGTGCAAGAGGTCGCTCGTTCAAGTCGAGTCACCCCGATATATGTATTTAATACTGCCTTTAAATTGAACAATATTGCTAGAAGAGTAACAAGATATTTAATTGTAGTAGCAGGTTTAGTATTAATTGTGTTGGGTTATGTCCTTTATAACTATTACAATACTGATAAGTCTTCATTAGTTATTAATCAACCAACAGGTGATTTTACTTGTGAAGATCTCTATGATGAGATAGAGAACGATATTGATAATGCAAATTACTGTAATACAGATACTGATTGTGAGATATTAATGCTAGGTGGTTGGTATGTAGATTTTGGTTGTTATCATTTTATTAATAAAGATGTAGATCAAGAGCAATTCTTCCGAAAGATGTCTATATACAAAGAAAAGTGTAGTCAGGTAATAAATGAATGTGCACCATCTCCAGATGCGAAGTGTGAGTTAAATAGGTGTGTTCCAAAGGGAGGAAATAATTAAAAAGTACTCCTCGGAATCTTCTTTCTGTTGCTTATAGTTCATGAGTATGTTTGTTAAGTAAAAGTGGAGTATAAAGATTGTATCTTTATACATAATAGGGTAATCTAAAATGTGGTTGAATATAGATTGCCCAGCTTAAATATCATAATGAAAGTTGCATTCAAAAAAGGCTTGTCAATAACTAGGATTGTGTTGGTTTTCATTATGGTCGTACTCGGAATAGACCTTTTTGGGTTACTTAGATTCAGTATTGCAGCTCAGAGTTGTCCAATATCAGGAGTTGTTTCTTCTACTATTACATTAACTCCAATTGTAGGAGATAGTGTAATTGATTGTAGTGGAGTTGATATCACGGTTGCTAGTGGTGGGGAAATTATCATAGGAAGTTATAAAGTTTCTGATAGCAACAGTGATAATGATATGGGGGTTGTATTAAAAGTTCAAAATCTTACTATAGAAAGTGGGGGAAAAGTAACTGCAGATGGAATGGGATATACATCGGTAGATGTTGACAGTGCAGGGATACCTGCAGACTCATTAGGATATACAGGAGGCTCTGGAGGTGGATATGGTGGTGCTGGTGGGCAGGGTTTAGAAGATGGTATAAACCTGTCTCCTACACCAGGTATACAGTATGGTAATGCATACTCTCCGTTACTTCTTGGTGGAGCTGGTGGAAATGGGGGAGATGGTGGTATCGGTGGAAATGGAGGTGGGGCAATTAAGATTGAATCGACTGGTACAGTTAGAATAGATGGATCTCTTTCAGCAAACGGACTTAGTGGACAGGTTGGTACTGCATCTGCAGGTGGTGGTGGTGCCGGTGGAAGTATATGGGTAGATGCTAACATTCTTGCAGGGGTAGGGGTAGTCGAGGCTAAGGGTGCTGGTACAAATGAAGAGGCTGTCTACCCAGGTGGTGGTGGAGGTGGTGGTAGAATCCTTATGTTCTCACATACAAGTAACAATTTCTCTGGTTTAGTTTCTGTTGAACCAGGTGTAACATCTATTACTCAGGATGGGGGGGTTGGTTCTCAAGTAGGTCCTACTACTATACCCAATACTCCTACAGTACTTGAGCAGTTTGCAAACGATGGGGCTACTGAGATTGCAACAGGAGGGGTTACAACTAACACAACAGTAGTTCTCTCGACAAATCTAATAGATGCAGATGCTTCTGATACATTGTATGTTCAAATCGAATTAAGACCTCTTGGAGAAGCATTTACAAATGTTGCTACGCATACCCAGAGTCCTCCCCTATCTAATCCAAAGAATTGTACAGCAGGAGTATCATATGATTGTGGAAGTATTGTAATAAATAATCTGTCAAGAAACACTTCATATCACTGGCAAGCTAGGGTAAGAGATAATGCTGGTGGTATTACAAGTTGGGTATCATTTGGAGGTAATACTGAAGACAGTGCAGACTTTATTGTTTCTGGAACAGCAAATGTAATATCTTTAGAGAGTGGTAATAGCCAAAGTGGAACTGTAGGTACAGAACTTTCATTACCACTGGTTGTAAAGATTGTGGATGGAAGTGGGATTCCATCAGAGGGATATACTGTAACATGGCAGGTAGTAAATGGTATGGGGGGAGGAGTCTTTCTTGATGGTACAACTACTCAGACCAATGCTCAAGGATTAGCCCAAAATCGATATCGTGTTGGTATAACAAGTGGTACAAATACGGTTAGGGCTATAGCCACAGGACTAACTGGATCCCCTATTACTTTTACTTTAACAGGTATACCAAGCACTATACATCATTTTGATATTTCATCTCCACAGTACGCTATTGTAAATCAAGCCATAGGGAACGTTACAATAGTGGCAAAAGATATATATGGAAACTCTATCACCAACTATAGTGGGACACCAACTTTAATACCTGTGAATATTAATTCTCCATATGCACAGTTAAGTGGTACCCTATCTCCATCTACAGCCACATTCTCATCTCAAGATACAATAGTAATTTCGAATCTTACATATAACACAGTAGAGAGTATGAAGATTCAAGTACAGGATGGTTCTGCAATAGGTAGATCGAATAGTATTGCGATTGTAAATAGTTTGGGTAGTTGTCCAGATGCAGATGGAATAATAGATACAAACCAAACTTGGACAGCAGATGCAACAAACAAGGGTATATTTGATTGCTCTGGTATGAATATTCAGGTAACCAATAGTGCAATATTAACTTTAGTTTCATTTGACTCAGGGGATACAATATATACAAATGATTTCGGTACAACAGTTATTTCAAGCAACTTAACTGTAGATTCAGGTTCCAAAATAACTAGTGATGGACAAGGTTATGCAGCAGGAAGAGGACCTGGAGCAGGTGCTGGTGGTTACTGTTGGGCAAAAGGCCCATCTTATGGAGGGTATGGTAATGGTTCAAGTGGTGGTGGTTCAATATATGGGAGTGTATATGAACCAGATGCTTTGGGTAGTGGTAGTGGAACTCAGTATGGAGGTAGTAAGGGGGGAGGGGCGATAAAGTTAGTAGTGTCTGGTACAACAACAGTAAATGGAACAATATCCTCAAATGGAGGTCAAACCTCAGGTGATTGTAATACTGGGGGGTCTGGTGGGAGCATCTGGATAGATACCAATGAGTTGGTTGGAAGTAGTACTACACTGATTACTGCATTAGGTAAACCAGGAAATGGTAAACCTGCAGGAGGTGGTGGTGGTGGAAGAGTAGTGTTGTACTACAATACGACAGCAATAGATATACCAACATATGTATCTACAGGAAAAATATCAACAGCTGGTGCCTCATCAGGAGGATATACATCAGGAGCAGGAACTGTGTATACAGAGCAGAAAGGTGTAGATACAGTAAGGGGTGGAAATCTTTTGATAGATAATAATAGTCTTGATGGAAAGTCGGCTGGGTTAATAGAAGGGTTATACAATTTTAAAACGATTCGCTTGACTAGGAAGGGACACTTAACCATCTTGGGTAATAACTCTAGACTAGAAGTAGGTTCTAATAGTGTATTAATAGGAGATTCAACAAAACCTGATTTACTAGTAGAAGGAATCTTTAGTTATACAGGAGCAGAGACTTTAAATATAAATGGAGTCAACTTAGGAATAAAGGGGGATATTACAGGTGTACAAAATATCTCGATGGGAACTACATTGAATGGAAGTATGAGCATTTATGCAAATACTTGGGCACACAATAGTAGTAATCAATATTCATTTGGAAACATAGAGGTTGGTGCCTTGGGAATCATGAATCTTGTATCATATGATTCAGGAGACACCAACTATACAAATGACTATGGAGTAACAATTAACGCGGAGAATATAACAGTGGCAGTTGGTGGAACAATAAGTGGAACCGGATTCGGTTATGCGCAAGGAAGAGGACCTGGTGTTGGAGGAGGTGGTTATTGTTGGGCAAAGGGACCATCCCATGGGGGGTATGGAAATGGAGAGGGAGGTGGAGGTTCAATATATGGAAGTGTATATGAGCCAGATGCTTTAGGAAGTGGGACTGGAACACAATATGGTGGTACAAACGGAGGTGGTGCAATAAAGCTTGTAGTATCAGATACACTTACTGTAAATGGAACGATAGCTTCTGATGGGGGTAATTTGGCTCCCACATGTAATACTGGAGGAGCTGGTGGAAGTCTATGGATAGATACAAATGTTCTTACTGGTGGAGTAAGTATGTCAATATCGGCTAGGGGAATACAAAAATCCGTAGGTGCAGGTGGTGGTGGTAGAATAGCTTTATACTATAACTCAACTACGCGAGATATAGCTTCAGATGTTTCAAGTGGGAAGATAACTACATCTGGTTCTTCTGCAGGAGGATATACATCAGGAGCAGGAACTGTGTATACAGAGCAGAAAGGTGTAGATACAGTAAGAGGTGGAAACCTTTTGATAGATAATAATAGTCTTGATGGAAAGTCAGCTGGGTTAATACAGGGCTTTTATCAATTTAATAGCATAAAATTAAGTAGAAAAGGGCATTTAGATGTTCTAGGTAATTCGTCATATTTAGTGTTAATTTCTGGTTCAGGAATAGTAGGAGATGTCACAGTACCAAAGATAACTTCAGAAGGAACAATAGTCTATACGTATTGCAGGTGTGAATTCTGTCCTTATCGGAGGTAGTCAAACAGCAGGTATGACATTGTATGCAAATACTTGGGCACACAATAGTAGTAATCCCTATGAGTTTGGTGACATAACTGTAGGTGGTTTAGGAACAATGACATTAGTATCATATGATTCAGGAGATACCGACTATACAAATGACTATGGAACAGTAATAGAAGCAAGTAATTTAACAGTTGATAGTGGCGGTATAATAACTGCAAATGGTTTAGGTTATGGTGTTACAAGAGGGCCGGGGGCAGGAACCAATGCATACTGTTTGGCAAAGGGTCCATCTCACGGTGGATATGGAAATGGAGAGAGTGGTAGTGGATCTATCTATGGAGATGTATATGAACCAAGAAGTTTAGGAAGTGGAACAGGTTCTTTGTATGATGGATCTGCGGGTGGTGGGGCAATAAAGTTAGTGGTATCAGGTATAACCACTATAAATGGAACAGTATCTGCAGATGGGGCACCAGCAAAAACATGTAATGCAGGTGGTAGTGGTGGAAGTATATGGGTTAATACAAATAGCCTATCATTAGGTGCAAATGCATTAATTTCCGCACAAGGGAAAGCAGGAGTGGCTTCAAGTGGTGGTGGAAGAATAGCACTGTATTACAATACAGTATCAATAGATATTCCAACATATGTATCAAGTGGAAAGATAAATACATTTGGAGCAAATGGTGGTGGGTATATCTCAGGATCTGGGACAATATATACAGAACAGAAAGGTGTAGATGCTGTAAAGGGTGGTAATCTTTTAGTTGATAATAACAATCTAGATGGAAAATCAGCAGGATTAATATCAAGTTCGTACCAGTTTGCTAGTATTAAGCTGACAAGGGAAGGGCATACTGATATCGTTGGAAATGATTCTACATTAACGTTAAGTTCAAGTTCTGGAATAACAGGGGATGCAACAGTACCAAAGATAACTTCAGAAGGAACAATAGTCTTATTGCAGGTGTGAATTCTGTCCTTATCGGAGGTAGTCAAACAGCAGGTATGACATTGTATGCAAATACTTGGGCACACAATAGTAGTAATCCCTATGAATTTGGTGACATAACTGTAGGTGGTTTAGGAACAATGACATTAGTATCATATGATTCAGGAGATACCGACTATACAAATGACTATGGAACAACAATAACTGCAGATAATATTACGGTAAATACTGGAGGGAAAATAACATCAGATGCATTGGGATACGCACCTGATATAGGTCCTGGTGCAGGCTCTGGTGGATATTGTTGGGCAAAGGGTCCCTCGCATGGAGGGTATGGTAGTCAAGATGGCGATGGTGGAAATGTTTATGGAGATGTTTACAATCCAACCTCACTTGGTAGTGGTAGTACTTCTCAGTATGGTGGAAGCCCTGGTGGTGGTTCGATAAAGTTGTTAGTCTCTGGAACTACAACAGTAGATGGAACAATATCTGCAAATGGAGGAAATACATCAGGAGATTGTAATACAGGAGGTGCAGGTGGAAGTATCTTGATAGATACAGGCCAATTAAATGGTGGAAGCAGTATGTTAATATCTGCTAGAGGCTTAGAAAAGGGGGCAGGAGCAGGTGGAGGTGGTAGGATAGGTTTACACTACAATACAACATTAATAGATATTCCAATATATGTATCTACTGGAAAGATAACTACATCAGGTTCTTCTGGTGGTGGATATATTTCAGGTGCAGGAACAATATATGCAGAGCAGAAGGGTGTAGATACTGTAAACAAGGGTAGTTTGTATATTGACAATAGTAATCAAAATGGACTGTACTCTTCATTGATAGAAGATATGTATGAGTTCAAAAATATATATTTAACAAGGAGCGGACATCTAAAGATAATTGGAAATGCATCTATTCTCACTGTACCATCAAATAGCACATTAATAGGAGATGCCTCTATACCAAAGATTAGTGCAGAAGGAACGATTAACTATACTGGAGAAGGGGTATTAGATATAAAAAGTATTGATTTGGGAATAATGGGAGATATCATTGGTGTAGAAGATATAAGTGTAGGAGTTGGTCAAATAGGAGGTTTAACCCTTTATGCTAATACATGGGCTCATAATAAAGACATTCAATATACATTTAGGGATATTTCAGTTGGTGCTTTAGGAACGATAGCATTAGTATCATACGACTCAGGAGATACCGATAAAATAAGTGCAAATGCGTTAGGATATGCTCCAGCGAAGGGTCCGAGTGCTGGGTCTAATAGTTATTGCGATGCGATTGCTCCATCACATGGTGGTTTTGGAAGTGGCTCGATTGGTAATGGAATAACATATGGAGATTTGTATGAACCTATTACACTGGGAAGTGGTTCTGGAGATTTCTATGGTGGAACAGCCGGAGGTGGAGCTATAAAGCTGTTGGTTTCTGGAGTTACAACTCTTAATGGAGCTATCTCTGCCGATGGTGGTAATAGTGCTGGAGATTGTAGTACTGGTGGTTCTGGAGGGAGTATATGGATAGACACAAATGAGTTTATAGCTGGTAATAATGTTTCAATATCAGCAAAAGGTGCATCTGGAAATGGTAATTCTAGAGGATCTAGTGGTGGCGGTAGGATAGCCTTGTACTACAATACAAGTAATATTCTGGATATGCAGGCATATATATTAAATGGTACGTTTAATACATATGGGGTCTCTTCTGGTGGATATGTCTCTGGTTCAGGAACAGTATATGTTGAAGACAAATCTACATATGAATCTAAAAAAGGAGATTTATATTTAGAAAATATTGATAGATATTCTAGAGTTATGGATTTTGAAGGGAAGGAATACTTCTTTAATAATATATATATAGGGGGAAATCTACAATCCAAGATACTTGGAAATACCGAGAATAATATGGGGACAGTTTTTAACTTAACTGGAGATTTTACACTCGAAAGTGGGGCATTCTTAGATGGTATTGGTCAAGGATATCAAGCGACATTAGGACCAGGTGCTGGTAATAGTGGTACAGGTCTCTCAGGGGGAGCAGGTGGAGCCCATGGTGGTAGTGGTGGTAATAGTTTTACTGATACAGGAGGGACCGTAGTTGGAGGTGTATTCTATGGTAATCAGAGACAACCAATTACTTTAGGTTCTGGAGGAGGAAATTCGGGTAGTAGTGCAATAGGTGGAAGTGGTGGAGGAGCTATCTCAATATTGGCAAAACAAGGAATTGCAAAAATATTTGGAACAATAAATGTGAGTGGTACAAATGGAGCAGTCTCAGGTACAGAAGGGGCAGGAGGTGGTGCTGGAGGAAGTATATACATATACTCCAATAGCTGTGATATATCAGGTGTATTAAGAGCAAATGGAGGAGATGGTGGAAGTGCAACCTTTGGAGGAGGAGGTGGTGGTGGTGGAAGGCTTTCCGTCTTGTATATAGAGGGACCATGTGACTATCAAGGATCAACAGAAGTTCTAGCAGGTGTGAGTACAACAGCACAAAGTGGTCAAGTTGGTACATTCCCAACAACTCCTAACTCCATTCCATACCCAACTGGATTAAAGAATCAGTTTGAATACATAGGTGTTCTTGGTGTTGGGGATAGTAATGTTTTGGGTATAGATAGTGAAGATTCCATTCTTGGTGTTGGAGATAGTTCTGTTGAGGTCCCAATTCCTGTTGGTGGAATAATAAATGGTAATAATGTTGTATTAAAATCAGACATATTAGATGCAGGAGCATCGGATCTTACTCCAAAGAGTTTAAAGATACAGGTAGAAGTAAAAAAGGTTGGTGAAATTTTTAATGGAGCAACCGATATCTTCGAATCAGACGTACAAACATACACTGGTGGTAGTGCAATAACGATGTCAGTTTTAGTACCAAACTTAGATTTAGGTGCATCATACAAGTGGAGAGTAAGAGCAATGAATGTTTCTACTGAGCTATACAGTGACTGGAAAGATTTTGGAGATAATAATGGGGGTGCAGACTTTACAATAACAGAGGTAGAGAGAATTGAACTACAAAGTAGTGACTATGAACTAGAGTTAGGTCAAAAGGCTGATTTAAGGATAACTGTATACGATATGTATGATCAGGTCAGTGAACAGTATGGAGGTGAACTAACAATTACTGTGAATTCGGAATACGGTAATTTGTTAGTAAATTCAGTTCAATATGAGACAGGTATAGCTGCAATAATGGATATTACAAATGCTGTATATTTCACTAAAGCGGGAACATACCAGATAAGTGCATATGATTCGTTTAATAGTATGTTGGTGGATACAATCACGATTACTGTATTACCTGCCGAGAATCCTGTACTAACTTTGTTTGTAAGTAGAAGTAGTATAACAGAAGGAGAAAGTGTAACAATAACTTGGGTTAGTGAGGAAGTAACTGATTTAGTTCTTTCATATAATGGAATTAACAGGAATGTAGATGGTTTGAACAGAGTAGAGATTGAATTAACTGAAACAACTAAATTAACATTAGAGGGTAAGGATAAAGATGGTAATAGTTTAAAATCAGAAGCAACGGTTACAGTAATTCCAAAAGTAATTACTGAAGAAGGAGAGCCACCTATTGATAAAGAGGTAGAAGAGAATGTTCAACAGGGAGGTGGAAAGAATGATGGGAAGTTTGATAACAAATTCGAAATAACCGAAGAGATGTTGGAGACCACATCTATAATTACATCTGGCTTAGTAACACTTACATTTGTAATCAGATTTATAATTGACTCTTCTTGGAGACTATTCACAATAGCTATGTCTTTCTTAAAAAAGAGAAGAAAGAGTGGTGAGTATTGTACTGTATATGATTCAGTAACTAAATCTCCTATTAATGGTGCAATAGTAAGAATTAGTAAAGAAGATGGGAGTCTTGTAAAAACCGTTGTAACAGATATCTTTGGAATGTTTGATGCAGACTTAGAAAGTGGTATTTATAAAATAGATATAACAGCAAGAGATTATACTTATCCAAGTAGAATAGTTGTCTCTGATTATGATAAACCATACGGAAATATTTATCATGGGAAATCATTTGAGTATCAAAAAGGTAATGTACTTAATTACTCCATACCTTTAGACCCTATTAAGAGTTCTGTTATCTCATACTCTAGTAGTGTAATTAAAAACAGACTTTCTACAGCTTTAGAGGTTATTCAATATGTCTTAATTGTAGTAGGTATAGTTTTACTAGCATTCTCTATTCAGTATGGAATTAACACATTGGATATACTTAGTATTATATCGTATGCAGTTATAATCTGTATTAATCTCATTATTTGGTTAAAAGGTAGGAAAAATTACGGCGTTGTATATACTACAAGCGGTAATATAGCGAGTGGTATTACCTTGGTATTAAGAGAATTGGAGTTTGATCAAATAGTTGCAAAGAGAGTAACAGATGACTTTGGAAGGTATAGATTTATGATCAAGGGTGGTATATACAGATTAGAGGTAGAAGATAATAGTTATGAATTACTACCAGGTAGTAAAAATGAATTTAAGAAAGATGAGAATAGGCTCTTGATTGTTAATTCAGATTTGATAGTTAGGAGCAAATAGTCTGATACTATATTTTAGATGATACCCAAAAAATCTTTTCTTTGTATTATAAAAAGTAATTATTTAGATAGTCTAAATATTAATCTTATAGTTTACCTATTAAGTTTGAAGTTTATCCTTATACCTAGCTATATAGTCTGTTTTACTACGGATATATAACACAACTATAATATAAAAGGTATATATTTTTCATTTAACATGTTCTAGCATATTAATGTACTTAAATTGTCATTTATATTTAATATGACAAACAAAGAAAGAATAGCTGTATTAACTATCTTTATCCCTGTATTAGGATTTGCTTTCATTGGAGCTTTTAAATCTTTAGTTGATATTGATGATGATAGTCGTCAAGGGAATGCAATTTTTTCGGTTGATTCTAAAGGGGTAAAAGTAAATCTAAGAAGTATCTCTTATGAATCTGGTCAAAAAGGATACTCCAAAATGGTTTTAATGCTAAGCGAAGTACTTGAAATTCCTGAAGATGACATTCTGCTTTCACTAGAAGGTGGTTTGAAACCAAGTGAGTTGCTTGCAACCAATGGTATATTACTTTCTGATTTAGCAGAGGATTACAACTTTGATATAGTTGGTAAAAGTGAGTTAGTACTTTTCAGAGCTTAGCGGGATAAGATTTCTAGAGTAGAAGTGCTGGTATTTAATACCCTTTCCTTTTCCATTGTTAAAGATGTTTTTTTATTTATATATTGTAAGTTGTTCTATTTTTTGTAAGAATTGAATATATATAATTTTTGTTCATACATATATGAAAGTATCAATAGATCCTACAAAATGTATAGCGTGTGGTTCATGTGTTGCAGTATGTCCTGAAGTATTTGAAATGAAAGAAGATGGTACAGTAGATGTTAAATCAGAGTGGAAAGATAAGGCTATCCCTGAGGAGTTAGAAAGTAAGGTACAGGAAGCACATGATATGTGTCCTGCTACAGCAATAGTTATTGAACAGTAAAATATGTCTGATCATAGTGAGAAGATACTTTGTATAGAGAGTAAGAGGCTGTTTGAGCTTGGTAAATGGAATGGGTTACAAACAGAAGATTTAGATAAGTATCTTGAGATATTAAAAAGTAAAAGTGAATTTAAAGTAAGGAGGGATTTAGAAGAAGACCCTTTTTACAAACAAATAATTGCACAGGTAGTACTTAGATATAAAGATAAATATTTCTTACATAGACAGGTTAATAGGGCAGAGAGTAGATTAAACTCTCTTTGCCCTCTTCCTTTGGGTGGTCATATTGAGGAGTTTGATAAGATTAAAGGGGAGAATATTTTTGAAATAGCGCTTGATAGGGAATTAAATGAAGAGGTGGAATTAAAAAGTAAGATATTGAAGAAGAATTTCCTTGGATTAGTATATTTAGAAGATGAGAATCCTGTAAATAGTGTTCATGTGGGTCTTGTATATGTATTTGATTTAGATGGTATGGATGTACATATTAAAGAGGATTGTTTGGAAGATGTTGGTTTTGTTAGTTTAGATTACCTTAAAACTAATAAAGAGACTCTTACTTTCTGGAGTAGAGTAATAATCTATCATTTATAAAAGAATGGATGATTGCATATTCTGTAAAATTGCTAATGGTAATATACTTGCTAAGAAGATATATGAGAATGAATATGTATATGCTTTTTTAGATGCTTCTCCTAAGGGTAAGGGTCATACATTAGTAATACCTAAAGCACATTTTGAAAATATATATGATGTTAATGAGAAGGTTCTTTGTGATATATATACAGTTGTAAAGAAACTATCTATTCATCTTAAAAAGAAACTTAATTGTGGTGGTATAACTATTGTTCAGAATAATGAGGAGATAGGTGGACAGAGTGTATTTCATTTGCATGTACATATTCTTCCTAAATATGAAGTAGAGGAAAATGATTACGATATGGATGAACTTTGGAAATTACTCTCCATTGAAGAATTGTAATATATCTTCCATATACTCTGTGTCAATATCAAAATGTGTTTTACCCTCAAGTGTAACTAGTGGTATTTCTTTACCATATGTTTTCATAGCGTTTACAAATGTAACCACACTACTGTAAGGTACGTTTACATCTTTGTTACCATGCCATATTCGTATATCAATATCTTTTATACTATCTGCTTTAAGAAGTGTTAATGTAGATGTTTTTGTAGAAGGAGCAAGTAGAGCTATTTTAGAAATTAAATCTGGATATTGATATGCAAAGTTGAGTGTAGGTAATCCTCCCATACTAAATCCAATCATGTATACCTTCGGCTGAATTGTATATCTCTCCTTTATCCAATTTATTAAATTAAGTGTATCTGAAATAGATGCTTGGTTACCCCAATTCACTCCATGCTGAGCAGATGCTGCAAATATGAAATTGTATGGTGTTAAGTATGTAGCATAGCTTTGAAGATCTTTCATAAATTGATCTTCCATATTTTGAGTTACAGTAGTATTTGATCCATGGCTATATATTATTAAT
>LBOT01000015.1:3244-13937 GCA_000989675.1 candidate division WS6 bacterium GW2011_GWE2_33_157 | reverse complement strand
ACTATTGGAGGTTTTGTAACAGGAACTTCACCCTTGGGAATATTAAGCTTAATATTACATAACCTAGTAATATTGTTTGCAGCATCAGAAGCCTCTACACAAAATTCATACTCCTCTCTAAGATATATATTTGAAATCCTTTGTAAATCTCTAAGTAAGACATTAACAATTAGGTTATCACCCTCTAATCTGTAATCAGTAGAACATGTATATGTATTACCCTGAGAGTTGATACACAAGAAATCTGCCCTACTAAGTTGTAGGTTATCTGTTACTTTGAAAATCATCTGTACAGAGAAATTAGAATCCCACTCTACGGTATCATTGTTTCCAATATCCCCTATACTCACTATCTCAATCTTTGGTGGTTCTGAATCTTGAACACTAAACACCGTACTTGACCAAGCACTTACTCCTCCATATGCATTTCTAGCTTTAACACGATAGAAGTACATCTTACCATTCTCAAGAGATGTAAACTGATGTGATGTATTGCTAATCCAACCAGATTTTCCTAACACTGTACTAAAGTCTGCACTTTCACTAATCTCGACATTGTATGAATATCCTGCACCAAGGGAACCCCAGATTAAAGTATTCGTTGTCCCCTTTGTATATGCTGGTTCGGGTAAGAATGTAGGGACAGCAACAGGAACAACATAAAGGGTTTTACAATTCTGTATATAGATGGTGTACCCAAAAGTAATATCTCTTGCACATACTGTATATGTTGTAACACCAGTAGAATATACAGAGCCAGTCGTTCTACCAGTAAGATCTGTTACTTCTGTTGGCTGTGTAATATGTAAACCAGAATTAACAATAATTATTTGTCTTCCTGGTATACCTACACCACTTGGAGAAAGTATTCTTACTGTTACAGTACTTGGTTGAAATATTTCAACAGTAACAGGATTTAAATCTAATGTTGAGTAAAGATCAACATTAATTAAAGCATTAACTACTACATCATCTATTTGTTCTGGAATAACGGGGTGTGATTCAATTTGTGCATATGCATTAGAAACAGAAAAAAGAAAAAGACAGAAGATTGTAAATATGGCAGTTTTTATTTTCATTTCTATATCTCTTTTATTACCCTATCAATATATATATCTAGAGCTTGAGTGAAGAACTCTTTTTTGTATGGATTATCTCCTAATTTATAGCTCTTTCCTGCTTTACTGTAACAGTTTTCGCAAAGGAGAGCAAAGGAAGAAATATCCATATATTTTAATCCTTTTGATTTACCACAAATATTACATACAGAGAAATCTTGTAAAAATCCCATCTCTTTTAAAAAGATTACTCTAAATTTATTAACACTCTCTATATCAAAATTCTTTTTACATACACTAAGTAAGATTTCAAATACTTTTTGATTAGGATCATTTTCTTGTAATATCCTATTTAACATTACAAGAACTCTCTTAACGTTATCAAACCTATCTTTTAATATATCAGTATCTGGAGTAGATAGTAGTTGGGATTCCGTTAATACAGGTAAACCTTTTCCTTCAAAAAATGATATATCACATGTACTTAGAGTTTGCATATTTCCCCTATTCTTACTAGTAATCTTTCTAATACTTTTAGCAAAGATGGCAAATTTACCTAAGTGTTTACCAAATACAGTAAGCACTTTATCTGCCTCTGAGTAATTTACTGATTTGAGAACAATTACTGTATCTCTAGACATAGGCTAAGAGATTATGATTTATTTCTTTCCTTTACTATATCTTCAACATATCTTTTAAGTTTGTACACAAAGATATTTGATGCAAAGTTACATGATTGATTTCTACAAGTTTCTGCCTTGTATTCTCTACCATCAAATCTTTTAAGTATTTTAGCTAAAGATTTGTAATCATATTTATCAAAGAATTCACCACTTTTAGGATTACTATCTGATATTGTTTCTATTACACCACCATCCTTATATGCTATTACTGGTGTTCCTGCTGCATTAGCTTCTACTGGAACTATTCCGAAGTCTTCTCCTTTTACAGGAAATATTAATGCTTTAGCTTTGGCTAACAACTCTATTCTTTCTTCATCAGATACATATCCTAAGAATTTTACATACCCTTTTGCATTTAATTCTTTAACTAATTCTTTCATTCTTTCTAAATCATCACCTACTCCTGCTACCTTAAGTGGTACCTTTGCTTCATATGCTGCCCTTATTGCTAACTCAACTCCCTTGTATGTTTCTACCCTTCCTAAATACAAAAACCAACTCTCTTTTTTGATGCCTTTTGTAGAATCTTGTATCTCTTGTACTTCAACTGGAGGGTATATAACATCACAATCTATATCGTAATATTTCTTAACTCTTCTTTTTACTACATATGATATTGCAGCAATGTTATTTATTTTTCTTGCAGCATCCCTATCCCATTTTTTCCATATATCTTCGAGAGAGGTACCCATGAAAAATGAATAGAATTTGAAGAGTGTCTTGTTGATACCTGTAAGATGATTTATCTCATTTAATGTCCTTGAGTCTTTCTCCCAGAGAAACTTAGGAGGAGACAGACAGATATTTACATGTGGTATATGACCTTTAACAAATTTAGCAAACCCAATTGATATTGATACTATTGCATCAAATTCTTTAAATCTAAATGTTTTATATGCTAATGGTTGAAACAGTTGATAGAAGTATCTCAATTTAAATTTACCTGGAAGATATTGCATAAAGGATTTCTTTATCTCAATACCTGAAAAGTATTTACTTACAAAATCGTTATCACAATATGCTGTATACAAAATACTGTTTGGAAAAGTTTTAAGTATATATCTTAAATGTGATTCTGCACCTCCCCATTTATATAGTGGATCACATACTATTGCTACTCTAAGTGGTTTTTTTTCTTCTTGCATGATTTAAGTTATTAAATAGTCAATATGAGAATTATATATCTTCTTGGGTAAAGAATTAAGTCTTTAAAAGGAAATATTTATTAAACGGAAATATCAAAGCTCTGGAAGACCATCCTCACCTAAATCATCTAGAGAGTAATCATCATCTTCTTTATCTAATTCTGCAACAATATCGTCTAAATCAGAGAAGTCTTGAGTATCTTTAGATATTACTTTTTCTTCAGAATCATCTGGGAATATCTCATCTAATGAGTTAACATCATCTGTTACAGCACCATCATCTACATGCTCATCTTCACCCATTATTATTATATTTGGTTCATCATCTTCTACTATTGTTGGATACTCTTCCTCTTTATCTGAGTGTATTACTACTCTTTGTTCTATCTTTTTAATAAATTCGTCTGCATCATCTCCAAACTTCTCTACTACATCGATTACTCTCATTTGTTTACCACAATCAGGACAGAATTGAATGTAATCTACTTCTTCACCACAGTTTTGACATGAGAAAAACACAACATGAACACTTTGTCTTTGGGGTAACACTTTTTTTGTTTCTTCTTTTTTAGTCATAGTAATAACTTGATTCAGTATTCAAGGATATTACAATTTAGAGATATAGGTCAATGAACCTATAAGAAATACTATTATTTGAGTACTTCTTTTATATATCTAGAACTGTAATACAACAAGACTTTAGTAATATATCACAGACAGAATTAATTTGAAAAACATTCATAAAAAGGGATATTAATATATACTTTTTATCCGAATTCTGGATAGTGACATTTCTTGTATTTCTTACCACTACCACATGGACATGGATCATTCCTACCTATTTTTTTTTGATCTCTCTTTATTGTTTGTTGTTTAGCAATTTTACCCGGTCTGTTATCAGATATACTTTTTACTTCCTCTTTTTCTGTTTTAATTGGTGCTCTTAATGCTTCTTCTCTTCTCACTACCCTTACCTTAAAGAATCTATTTACTACATTCTCATCTATTGTTTTTAACATAGTGTCAAAGAGTCTGAAGCCTTCATTCTTGTACTCAACCAATGGATCTCTTTGTGCAAGATTACGAAGTGAAATACCCTCCCTTAAGTCTTGCATATTGTCTAGATGCTCCATCCAGAACCTATCAATACTTTGTAGTATGAGTACTTTAGATAGCTCAGACATTGGTCCTACCCCTATCATATATATATGCTCTATATATGATATTAGTACTAATCTTTTTAATTCTTTGGTCCTCTCAACCGTTTTTAAATCCTCTAAACTTCTAAAGAATTCAATACTGTTTTTAAACTTTAACCTCTTTACTGCATTTTCAAATGTTTCTTCAGTAATTAAGTTCTTAAGTTGAATGTAAAGATTTCTTTCCTCAATATTATCTATTTCCATATCGCCTTCTAATTGAGACTGAACAAGGTAGTCTGTATGTTCCAATATCTTTTTTAATATGGATATATCTAATGGATTTAGTTTAAAGTTTAGTTTATCTAGTAATGGAATATCCCATGATTCTTTTCTTGTAATACCAAAGCCATCTAATTCATCTTGTAACTGTTCTACATCTAATGAGAGTGTATATTTAATATCCTTTATCAAATCATCTTTTAAATCATCTCTTGGAGTATTAGATATCTCTAATATCTTTGTTCTTAGGTCATATATGATGTTTCTTTGTTGATTAAGTACATCATCGTACTCTACCAATCTTTTACGTATATCATAGTTGTGAGATTCTATTCTCTTTTGTGCATTCTCTATTGTTTTACCAAGTATACCCATTGATATTGGAGTATCATCATCTAAACCAACCTGAGTCATTATCATTTGCATTTTATCCCCACCAAAGAGTCTCATTAATTCGTCTTCGAAAGATACAAAGAATCTTGATTCTCCTGGATCTCCTTGTCTTCCTGATCTACCTCTAAGCTGGTTATCTATTCTTCTTGATTCATGTCTTTCAGAACCAATGATGTACAAACCTCCTACTTCTTTTACGCCTTCTCCAAGTGCAATGTCTGTTCCTCTTCCTGCCATGTTCGTAGCTATTGTTACAGATCCCTTCTGACCAGCCTGAGCGACTATTTTAGCCTCTCTTTCATGATGTTTGGCATTAAGTACCTCATGAGCTATTCCTTCTTTAGAAAGCATTGTAGAGAGGACCTCAGATTTCTCTACAGAGGTAGTACCTACTAATACTGGTTGTCCTTTTTCATTATGTTCTCTAATATCCTCCACTATCGCTTTAAACTTCCCCATTTGAGTTCTGTAAACTACATCGTTGTAATCTTTTCTTACTACTTTTCTGTTTGTAGGAACAACAATCGTGTCAAGATGATATATGGATGCAAACTCTTCTGCTTCAGTTAATGCTGTACCTGTCATACCAGAGAGGTATGAATACAATCTAAAATAGTTTTGTAATGTAATTGTAGCCATTGTTCTACTCTCTCTTTTTACTTCTACTCCCTCTTTAGCTTCGATAGCTTGATGTAATCCTTCACTGTATCTCCTACCTGGTAGTGCTCTTCCTGTAAATTCATCAACAATTAATACTTCCCCATCTCTAACCATATATTCATCATCCAGTTTGTACAATTCTTTAGCTTTAAGTGCATTGTCTAAATGATATGTTAATTGTGGATCTTCATATATATTTTTTACTTTCAATGCTTTCTCAACAGCATCTATACCTACATCTGTTAGTGATACTGAATTAGATTTCTCATCTACTGAATAGTGGGTCTCAATCTTAAGAGAATTTACTAGGTTAGAGAACTGTTTATACATTTCATTTGATGCTTGTGCACTAGTAGAAATGATTAATGGTGTTCTAGCTTCATCAATGAGGATTGAGTCTGCTTCATCTACGATTGCAAAATATCTAGGTCCTTGTACTCTCTCATCTAAATTAGAGACCATATTGTCTCTTAGGTAATCAAAACCGAATTCATTGTTAGTACCATATACCACATCACAGTCATATGCTTCTTTCTTACTACATTCAACTAGATTTACTCCACTCATATGATCATATTTAAGCCTTCCTGCTTCTTTTGCTTTCTTTTCTCTTTCAGCTATTAATTCCTTTGCTTCATCTCCCTTTCTTTTTAGAGCTTCCTCATCTGTAATATATTTGTACTGTGTTCCAGAGTTAATAGCGGAGACAGTCATTCCCAAGCTATTAAGTATATGTCCAGTCCATTCTGCATCTCTTTTTGCAAGGTAGTCATTTACTGTAACTAGGTGTGCACTTCTTCCTGTTAACGCGTAGAGATACAATGGAAGATTAGCTGCAAGTGTTTTTCCCTCACCAGTGAATAGCTCTGCTACTTTATTATCAAATAGGACATATCCTGCCATTACCTGTACATCAAAGTGTCTATGATTAGCTATTCTTTTAGATGCTTCTCGCACGACAGCAAATGCTTCTGGTAATATTTCTCTAAGTAGTTCTTTCTCTTGATCTAGTTTCTTTTTTAATTCCACTTTGTTGTATTTGTAGAAATCATCTCTTACTGTTTCTAAATCTATTCTTAACTTTTTTCTAAAGTACAAAGTTTTGTCTCTTAGCTCAATATCTGAAAGTTTACTCATTTCTTCTTCCAAGGTATTTATCTTGTTTACTAATACCTGAACTTTGTTTAATTGTTTTTCGTTGGAGTCAAAGAGACTCTCTAGGATTTTTATCATAACTATCGATTATATCAGTATTTTTATAGAGTACAAATATACTACTTTTAAACATTTTTTAACATTCGTTTTCTAAAATATATGTATGTTTCCAATATTACTTTCTCTTTCAATATTAAGTACAAATCCTGTATGGGAGAGTAAAGAAATATTGTTTCAATGGAACAACAAGGGAGTTGGGTATGAATATGTTGTAGAGGTATACACAGATCCCTACTTACATACTTCATACCATGTTACAGCTCCAACTACTAATACATATATTAATATTGTTTTTACAGAAACCAACAAATATTACTGGAGTGTAAAGTATTACCCAATTGGTTCAACGATATATGATTATGAATTCATGGGCCAATTCTATCTAAACCTTGAACATGGGTATTACGGTGAAGACATTATTTACTTTCCTCCAGAGGAAGAAAAAATACCTCCTGTAATTGAGGAACCTACCCAAGATATTGAGGAGGAGATTCCAGTGGATATTCCTGTTGAGGAAAAATATGAATTACCTAGTGATATTGACTGTAGAGAGGATATTCCATTTACTTCTGTTCTTGGTGTTAATACTGAGTTCCAACCTTGTAATATTTCTTTACTTAAGAATGGTGTAACTTCCGTTACCTCATGGGATTGCAATTTAAATATTAATATTTCTAAAACTTCATATTTAGATTGGGAGAAATATCTTACATTAGACATTGATGGAACGTATACAAACAGTTTAGATTCTTTAATAAAGATATATCAATGTAAAATGTTTTCTCTTTTTGATCCTAAAACATGGTTTAGATGTGAGAAGATTTTGGTAGATACATACAGTGGTGTGATGAAGTTTACTTACTCTGGATACATACAAGTAAATGGTATTTCTCAAAGTAATATTAATTTTGGATTTAGCGATACCTCTTTCTTTCTTAGAAATATATTTAAAGAAGATATTTCTCAAAAGGATGTAAAAGTAATCTTAAATATATATTCCTCCGTAAAAGGTAAGGAGTGGATAGATGTGGAGTATGTAGTTAAAAAAGATATACAGATACCTACCCTTGTAAAAGCTGTTGTTAAGAAACCATTCTCTTTTCCAATAGATAGGGATATTGGTGTAACACAGTGGCATGGATGTACAGCATATCAATGTCCTCATAAGGGTATAGATTTTGGTGCTAGATTAAATAGGGTAATTTCAGTTGGTGATGGTACTGTTGTTAAGGTTGGGTATGACAAATATGGTGGTGAGTGTAATCAGGGTGGTAATTTTGTAATTGTTAAACATACAAATGGTATGTATTCTACCTACTTTCATTTAGAGAGATATGATGTGAGTGTTGGTAAAGTTTTAAAGAAGGGAGATCTAATTGGTATTAGTGGTAACAGTGGTAAATGGAATTGTCAGAATTTAGGATATCATTTACATTTTGAAACTAGAAAAGAGTTAAGTTCTACTACACATGTTAATCCTGTTGAATATATTGGTATAGATTGGAATGGTATTCCCACTATTGGCTATACTCAGTATCCAAAGAGATTAACTGGAGAGAATCCTCATCCTAATTTTTAATGTTTTTGTATGATTAAGGCTATCTTGTTTTACATCCTTTCTTTAATATTTCCTCATACAGAGGACATATATTCAAAACAGTTTCTTGTTGATACACCCTTTGTTCCTGAGTATATATATTGGATAGATGATAGCAATGTACTGCTTTCATATGTTGGTGGTGGAGTTATTTACAATATTCAAAATAGGAATAGTAATACTCTACAGGAGTGTAATGATTGTATATATGGATATGACTTTGGATTTGTAACTTGTAGGTATGTTCATAGGGAGATACAGAGTATGGATGAGTTTAGTTCTACAATATATTTAAATGAAAAGAGTATGGGTGTCTTTCCTACTGTTGTTCCAATTATTTGTAAGAGTGATTATGTAGTTTTAAGAAATGCATATGCTTTTTTAGAACAGAAAATGTATGTTGCAGATTTTAAGAAGGGTAGTTTTAAAGAATATGTAAAAGAGAAAAAGAAAGATTCTTTTAATGGTATTGAGAATGGGTATATTACTTTATCTAAATCAAACGATTTAAGTAAGGTAATTGTATTAGATAGGTATTACAGATTGTGGGTATATGAAAGGGAATTAACAGGCAGTTATCTTTCTAAATACTTCTATGGTTTGTTTAGCAGTATTATTCCATGAGAAGAGTTTTGCTCTCTCTTTTCCTTTTTCAATTAATTCTTCCCTTAACTTTTTATCCTTATACACCTTGTGCATAGCTTCACCTACTTCTTCCGGATTTAATCCATCTACTAGTAAGCCACTATCTCCAAGTACTTCAGGATATGACGACCCATTGTGAGCTATAACTGGTGTATTAGATCTCATTGCTTCTACTAATGCTATTCCAAATCCTTCATATTGAGATAGGTGGATGAATGATATTGAATTACTTAATAATGGTTTAACGTGTTGATCTTCGTAGAATCCTGTAAATATGACATTATCTTTTAATCCTAAACATTCTACTTTACTTTTAAATTTTGATACATTTATATCTTTTTCATTTGTAAAGTTTTTTCCTGCTATTACTAAATATGGTGCTTTAATATCATGGTTTACCTTAGCAAGAAATTCCCTATATCCTTTTATTACTCCATCTGAATTTTTGTTTTTTGCTGGTGTCCCTCCCATATATATGAAGTATCCTCTTTCTTCATAGTTACGTGGTAGTTTAGAGTTCCACCCATTTATATATTCACTCTCTTGTACCTCTCCATCTAGATATATTGAGTATATATTTTCTTTAGGATATGTAGGGAAGTATTTTCTAAAGTCTTTTGTTGTTTGTTTAGAGTTTGTTAATATTGCTTTACAGTATCTTGCTTTAAACATTTCACTCCAATACATAACCTTTTTAATTGTATTTTGTATATATCCTTTTTCAGAATATATATTGAATTTAGGGAGTATGAAGTCATGTATCATTAATACTGTTGGTATGTGTAGAGATGGTATTCCTATCCAAAAGTATGGACAGAAGTATATTGATTCAGGTGTTTTTAGCTTTTTAATAGCTGGTAATATTTTTGTAATGTAGAGAAGTATATTTTTATAATCAGAATCTTTTACTTTCCCTATCCTGTATATTTCTACATTTTTTCCTTTAAGGTACTGGTCGAGGGTAGATTCGTTGTTAAACATTAAGAGGGTGAGTTCTATATTGTCTTTTTCAATTAACCTTTTTACAATGTTTTTAGTGTATTGTCCTATTCCATTGTATCTTAGTTGGTTTTGGGTTGTTGTACAGTCAACTATTAAGTGCATATATATATATATTAACAGATGTTTATATATATTTCTTCTTTTAGATCACTAATGAGAGTACGTATACAATCATTCCTATTGTAAATCCTACTTTAAGGATAATGCCGGCTAATATTCCTATGAATGATCCTATTCCTGCTTTTAAACTTTGTTTAAAATCTTTATGAGCAAATATTAGTTCAAAGATAACTGCTCCTAATATTGGTCCTAGAAACATTCCCGGTATATTTCCTATTATTAATCCTACAAAGCCTCCTAATATTGCCCCTATCATTCCATATTTAGTTCCTCCTAACTTCTTAGCTCCCATAGCTATTACAATGTTATCAATAAGGGTGGAGAGTAAAGAGAGTATGAATAGTATTATTAATATTAATGGTGTAATTATTTCAAAATTACCCATCCAAGCTAATATGAATACAGACATGTATACTAACCATACCCCTGGAAGAGTAAAGAGAGTTAGGATAACACCAGAGAGAGCCAATATCCCTAATATTATGTAAATTATTGTGGTTAACATCAGTTAAATTTTATCACTAAAATACTCTTCTAACATCTCTGCTGAGGTTCTTGCTTCATCTAGCTTAGTATTTAGTAGTATTGATGTGTGAGGAACAACTGCCTTGCGAGGAAAATCCTCTAATTTACATTCCTTTATTGGTGTCTTTATATCTTGCATAGAAAGTATCTCCTTTGCAAATTCGTATCTTGAAAGAGAATCCTTACTACATACATGATATATACCTGGTCCTATTTTTTCTTCTAATGC
>LBOT01000015.1:0-3234 GCA_000989675.1 candidate division WS6 bacterium GW2011_GWE2_33_157 | reverse complement strand
ACTTTTAATTCTGGTAATTCCCTTGCATACTTTGAAATTTTATCTATGAAGTTCGTTGCATTTGGACCAAATAGCCATGATGTTCTAAATATATATGAGTTTCCACCTTCTCCAAGTACATTCTCTTCTCCTTTTAATTTACTTTCTCCATATACATTTAAAGGGTTAAAGTTTCTATATTCTTCCGTGTATCCATCTTCTTTGTTTTCTCCAAATACATAATCTGTAGAAATATGTATAAATGGTATATTTAATTCTTTACAAGTATTTGCCATATACTTAGGAGCCTCTGCATTTACCTTAAATGCTATTTCCTTCTCATCTTCGGCTTTTTCTACATTTGTATATGCAGCACAATTAACAACATATTCAGCTTTAGATTCATATACAGTATCTCTTACTTGTTGTTCATCAGTTATATCTATACCACCTTCTGCTCTATCGCTCCTCTCTACTTCATAACCCTTCTCTTGTAAAAGTTTACAGAGGTAATCACCCAGCATTCCGCTTGAGCCAAAGACTAGTACTTTCTTCATATTACTGATGTACAAATTTAAAAAGTTCTTCAGGGTTTATATCTTTAAGAAAAGGATTTAATTTATCTTTTTCAGATAATAGGGGTTGTTCTCCTTCTAATTTCCAATCTATATTCGTATCCGTATCTTTCCAATTTAAAGCTCTTTCACTTTCTTTGTTGTATGGTGCACTAACTTGATATTCAAAATCCGCACTTTCACTTAACACTAAGAAACCATGTGCAAAACCTTTTGGAACTAAAAATATATTATGGTTTTCATCTGATAGTTCAACTGCTTCATATTGGCCAAATGTAGGAGAGCCTACCCTTATATCTACTGCTACATCTAATACTCTTCCTGTTGCTACTCTTACTAATTTGTCTTGTGCAAATGGTTCTTTCTGCCAATGTAATCCTCTTAGTACTCCTTTCGTAGATCTTGAGTAATTACTCTGTACCCATTTAATATCTATTCCATTTTCTTTAAACTTTTCTTCATTGTAGGTTTCTTTAAAGAAACCCCTACTATCCCCAAATACATCTGGTTTAATTAATACTAAACCTGGAATACTTAACTTTCTAAATTCCATTTTTATTTCTTAATATGTTATCTACTTATTTCTACTTTAGAGTCATCACCTATGTACATAGAATCTGCCTTAGGATGTGTATTCTTACTTGTTACTTCTGCATTCCACCCTATCAAGCAACTGTCTAATCTTCTGTCTAGATCATGTACATTACAGTTACCCATTAGGATACTATTTTCTATTTCTACATTTTTTACAATACTGTCTGCTCCTATTGAAGTGAATGGTCCTACGTACGAATTTTCTAATACTACATTTTCTGCGATAGAGATTGGTCCTCTTAGTGTACAGTTCTTTATCTGTGCTCCTTTCTTTATTTCTACATTCCCCTCTATCTTAGAATCAACTACATTACCTTCACATATATCAAGGACTTCTCTTTCAAGTACTAACCTATTAGCAAGTATTATGTCTTCAGGTGCTCCTGTATCTTTCCACCATCCTGTTACTTCTGATGCAGTCATTGTATATCCATTCTCTACTAACCAGTTATTAATTACTGGTGGGTAGTATTCTGGTTTTCCCGTTCCTTTAGGATCTATTGGTTTTACATGCTCAAATGCTTTAAATACACATGGTGTAAAGAAATATATAGCAGAGAGTACAAGGTCACTTACAAATTCTTTTGGTTTTTCTACTGTCTTTATTATCTTTCCATCTTTCATTACTGCTACACCGAAGTTTTGATAGTCTGGTCTTTTTACCACTAGTACATGGGCATCTGATTTTTTCTTTTTAAAATCTTCATAGTGTTGTTTAAGACCTCCTGCTAAGATATTATCTCCTGCAGAGAAGAGGAATTCCTCGTCTCCTATTAGTTTTTCTGCTAATTTAATTGGATACATCATTCCATTTGGTTCTGGTTGTTCAATGTATTGAATTTTTATGCTTTTACCAAACCTTTTTCCATCTCCAAGTAGTTCTGGCATTTCTTTATCTCCTTTATTGATGTTTATAATGATGTCTTTTATTCCTAAATCTATTGCATCTAGTATGATTCTTTCTATCATTGGCCTATTCCCTATCGGTAACATATGTTTGTTTTTAGTGTGTGTTAATGGTCTTAGTCTTGTTCCTCTTCCTCCTGCTAGTATTAATGCTTTCATTGTTAAAATGTATTAATTTATATTCTTTTTTCTAAATACTTTTCCGCTTGTATATCTGCTTTTGGTTTTAGGGGTTCCCACCACTGTTGATTGTTTACATACCAATCTACTGTGTCTTTTAACCAATCATCCACTGATTTGGTTGGATTATACCCTAATTCTTTATTAGATTTCGAGAAATCTATTGCATACCTCAAATCATGTCCTTTTCTATCTCCTACGTGTACTATTAGCGATTCTGGTTTATTTAAATATTCCAATATTTTCTTTATTATCCATATGTTTGGTTTTTCACCATTTCCTCCAAAGAGGTATGTCTCTCCTATTACTCCCTTTGTAATACATAGCTCAATTCCTTTACAGTGATCTTCAACATGTATCCAATCTCTTACTTGATTTCCTTCTCCATATACTGGTATTTCTTCACCCATTATTGCTCTAGTTATTGCTAATGGTATGAGTTTTTCTGGGAATTGGTATGGTCCATAGTTATTAGAGCAGTTAGATATCGTTATCGGTAGTTTATGTGTAGCATTGTATGCTCTTACCAAATGGTCTGATGCAGCCTTTGATGCTGAATATACACTTCTAGGGGAGTATGGCATTCCTTCATGGAATTTAGCTTTAGGGTTATCTAATGGTAGTTCTCCAAATACTTCATCTGTTGATATATGATGGAACCTTATTCCTCCTCTTTGTAATGCTGCTTCTAGTAGGTTTAGAGTTCCTTCTACATTTGTTTTTACAAATTCTTCTGGTCCTTCTATACTTCTATCTACGTGAGATTCGGCAGCAAAATGTACTATTAGATCCATTCCCTTTGTTATTTCCATTACCAATTCTTTATCACATATATCTCCTTTTACAAATTTGTAATTGGTATTGTTTTCAATATCTTTGAGATTCTCTAGATTTCCTGCATATGTTAATTTATCTAGATTAGTAATATGGTCATTTGGATATTTATTTAACCAATATCTAATGAAGTTAGATCCTATGAATCCTGCTCCTCCTGTTACTA
>LBOT01000014.1:10742-13428 GCA_000989675.1 candidate division WS6 bacterium GW2011_GWE2_33_157 | reverse complement strand
CCTGCTCTATTTGATTCCTAATGAAATATTACTGCCAGCATTATATGGACCTTAAGAAAGTTTTTGTATGACATCTTCCTTCTTAATTAAGAAAGATTCGCCATTACTCATATCTTTTAATTGTATTACACCCTTACTTAATTCATCTTCTCCAACTATTATTACCCAAGGGAAACCTTTGCTGTTAGCATATTTAAGTTGGTTCTTTAATTTTGTAGCTGTTAATTGCATCTCAGTATTAATTCCATTCTCACGAAGGTATGTACTGAGTGAGTTCATGTCTTTAAGGAGAGATTCATTCATAAGGGTAACATATACCTTTGTATTACTCTTAAATGAGGGTAATAGGTTGTATGTTTTTAAGTAGTCTAAAGTTGTAGTTTCTCCCCATCCTAATCCAAATGCAGGTAGTTTAGCTTCTCCAAATATCTCTAAAAGGTCATCATATCTTCCGCCACCAAAAAGTGCCCTACTATTCTCACTACTTCCAATGTCGTACATCTCAACTACAGTACCAGTGTAATACTGTATTCCTCTTACAATATATGGAGCGAATTTAATATTAGTAATTGATAGCTCTTTTAATTTATTAAATAGCTGTATTAATTCTTTTGCTCCCCTACTCCTATCTTCTATCTTTTTTAAATCTTCAATTTCCCAATTAATATATTCTAAGATATCTTTAATTTGATTATCATTTAATCCTAACTCTTTAAGATATCCATTAAAATCATTTATTTCCATCTTAAGATAGTTATCCAATGCTCTTGCAATCTTAGGTCTTAATTCTGTATCTAATTTTAATATCTCATCAAAAAGATATTCTATTAAATACCTATTGTTTATCCTTAATTCATAGGTATTCTTAGGAGCTTTAAACTCATCCATTACTTTCATTACATACTGAATAATCTCTATTTCTGCATCAATTGTTGAAACACCTAAAAGATCTATATTTAGTTGGAAGAATTCTCTTCTTCTGCCTTTTTGGGGTTTCTCATATCTATAGAATCTACCAATATTAAACCATCTAATTGGAAGTAAGAGATTGTTTCTTTGTGCTGCAATCATTCTAGCTAATGATGGAGTCATTTCAGGTCTAAGTGCAATTTCTCTACCACCTTTATCAACAAAGTTGTATAGTTGTGTATTTGCTAATTCTTCACCAGATTTTACTTTGTAAAGGATTGCATCTTCAATTAAGGGAGCATCATACTCCTCATAACCAAAATTCTTTGCTACCTTGGACCAGATTTTAAAGATGTATTTCTTTTCAAAAACATCTTTTGGATACATATCATCTGTTCCTTTATACGGTAGTTTTGATAGATTTTCTTTTTTCATGCTCCAATTATATCACTAACAACCTCTGGTTGAATATTAGTAGTAAATAATATATATTTAGGAGAGTTCAATTAGATATAATATGCCTCTAAATGAAGTACAGTATGTCCATGTCAAAGTCATCAAAAAGTAAAAGATTTAAAAGAAGTATGCCTACTTCACTAAACAGCTTTAGTAGATTAAGGAAGTACAACAGTAAGAATGTTAAAAGAAGTTATGTAAAGGGTAATAAAAGGAATGGTGGTATCATTAGTAAAAGATTTAACAATACAAAATTAAGAAAAATCTTATACCTAATTTTTGGTATTGGTTTCTTCTTAGGTTGTCTTGCTTTAATAGCGGGAGGTATCTATCTAAAAAGTCTTCAAAATTCTCTTCCATCACCAGATGAGTTGGTAGAAAGAACTTCTGATCAAAGTACTCAGATATTTGATAAAACAGGACTCCTACTTTATACAGTATATGGTGATCAGAATAGAGAATTCGTTCCAATAGAGGAAATACCAGAACATACTAAATGGGCATTGTTAGCAGCTGAGGATATAGAATTTTATCAACATAAGGGATTAGATTATGCTGGAATAGTAATGTCTGCAATACAAAATCTTAGAAGTGGTTCTATAGTAAGAGGTGCAAGTACAGTTACACAGCAATTAGTAAAGAATACAATCCTTTATGATGTTTTGGGAGATGAGATATATCAACAAACATATACAAGAAAAATTAAAGAAATTCTCATTACAATGCAAGTTGAACAGACCTTTACTAAGGATGAGATATTACAGATGTATATGAATGAAATACCTCTTGGTGGTGTAAATTATGGTTTCCAAGCTGCAGCAAATGCATACTTTGGGAAAGATGTAAGTGAACTTACATTAGCTGAGAGTGCATTAATATCAGGTCTTATCCAAAGTCCTGGTACTTATTCTCCACTTTTTGGTACAAAACCTGAACTAGCAAAAACGAGACAGGAATTTGTTTTAGATCAGATGTTAAAACACAAAGATTTAACTGGTGTTACAGAGGAGGAAATAGAGGCTGCTAAAAAAGAGGAACTAGTATATAAATCTACTAGAACAGATATTAAAGCTCCTCACTTTGTCTTCTACATAAAACAACTTCTAGAAGAGAAATATGGTGTTGATCGTGTAGAGAGAGGTGGACTTAAAGTGACAACAACATTAGATTACTCAATACAAGAGATTGCAGAAGACGAATTAAAAAAAGGTATTGCTAAGAATGGATTACCATACAAAGTAAACAATGGAGCTGTAATAGTAATGGATCCTAATACAGGTCAAGTGCTTGCTATGGTTGGCTCTATAGATTACTGGAATGT
>LBOT01000014.1:0-10701 GCA_000989675.1 candidate division WS6 bacterium GW2011_GWE2_33_157 | reverse complement strand
GGATATGGTCCATGGACTTTGGCTCCTGATATTAGAATGTCGTTTGGTAATTACAAACCGATGGACTGGGACAATGTTTTCGAGGGTGTTGGAACGGCAAGAAAGAATTTGGGGAGATCTAGAAACTTACCTTCTGCATATACCTTGCAATTGGTGGGTATTGATTCGTTCCTCCAAACTACTGAGAAATTAGGTATTACTACACTTCGAAATAAAGGAGACTATGGATTGGCTCTAGCACTTGGAGCTGGAGAGATGAAATTAATAGAACATACAGCTGCATTTGGAGTATTTGCTAATGAAGGTGTTAAAAATGATACTGTATCAATACTTAAAGTAGAAGATTCTAAAGGGAATATCCTTGAAGAGTATACAGAACCTCAGGGTAAGGCTGTAATAGATGAGAAGGAGATATATTTGCTTAACTATATCCTTTGTGATTTAGGAGGACACGGAGATAGGATTGGTGGGTCATATACAAGAGTAAAGGGTTCAAATGTTTGTCTTAAAACAGGTACTACAGATGGTCCAAAAGATTTAACAACAGTTATGTATCACAAGAACTTAGTGGTTGGTGTATGGGCAGGAAATAATGATAATACAGTTACTCCGGGAGCATGGGGGGTATCGCTACCACTTCCAATTGCTCATGCAATCACAAACAGGTTAGCTGATAGGTATAAGGTTGAGTTGTTTACTAGACCATCTGGTATTCTTTCTACATCAGTTTGTAGAGATACAGGAGGTGTCCCTGCAGAGGGTGTTGAATGTGAGAAAGAAGCTACAGTGTATATGGCGGGACATGCACCTCAGGTTGATAATAGAGAAAAAATTTTTGTGTGTAGATCAAATGGGTTAATTCCTAGTAACTTAGCACAAGCACAGAAATATGATTTGGTAGATGTGAAAACCCTTATGACTTTTAAGATAGAGAATGCACTTCAAAGGGATGCTTATGCAAATTATATGACAGAGAGTACAGGTGGAGCATACATATTTGTTCGCCCAGAGACAGGGGTGTGTCCATTACCTTTGGGTCCTGATAATTCTCCAATAATTGAGATAACTTCTCCATCAAGTGGTAGTAAGCTAAAAAAAAGTGATAAGCTACAAATTAATGGAGATGTAAGATATTTAGAAAATGTATCTGAATTTATAGTAATGATAGATGGTAATACAATACCAGGGGCAACAGTTGTTGATAACAAATTCTCAGTATCATACCCATTGACCACAACTTCTGTTGGTAATCATACAGTAACGGTTACTCTAAAGGATAACAAAGGGAAGAGTGGAAGTAGTTCTGTTACATTTGAAGTTCTACCAGAAGCTATAGAACTATAAAGGATTAATTCTTAAGTACTAATACCTTTTTAAATATCTTTTCTCTAAGCTTTTCATATTCAGAATCTGTTAAGGTCTTTTCCATGTGTTCAATAGAAAGTCTTACAGTCATGTTCTTAACATCACTATCCTTTTGATATATATCTAAACATTCTAGTGTGGCTATCCTGTTTCTGGCATTAACTTGATCTAATATTATTGTTTCTAAATCTTTGTATTTAAAATCTCTATTTACAGTAAAACATAGATCTTGAGTAATAGGTGGGTATTTAGAATTATGAATCTTTCTGTTATCTAATGTATCACATCTCTTTAATTCTTCTAGATTAATTTCAAAGCCTGCTGTATATCGAGGGAGTTTAAAGTTGTTCTTTACCCCACTATCTATATCCCCTATTACACCTATTATGATTTTATTCCCATTCTTAAAATACTGTATTAATGCAGCCCCTGTAGTTGAGAATAATGGTAATATGTTTTTTACCCAAATTGGTAAATCAACCTCAGAACTATCAAATATTAATTCATATTCAAAGGGTTTAATTCCAAGAGTGTTAACTATCTTTTCAAAATACCTTTTTACTTCATAGTATGGGTTCCCATCTATTAATGCCTCTTTTGAACTAAAGAGTAATGATAAGTGCCAATCCTCTTTTGGAAGATTAAAATTATCTACATATCCCTTTATATGAGGAATATTAAATTCATACATACAAAGAGTTTGAATATTTCTATTTAAATTACTCTGTGCTTTATCAAACAGGGAAGGTAAAAGAGATGTTCTCATTAATTCTAATTCTGGAGATAGGGCATTTTTAATGTGATATGCTACATTTGGATCTTGATTACTTTTCCTAATAGCATTTATACTTGTGAAATTGTATGTATCTACTTCATTGCATCCAGAGTTACTAAGTATGCTTCGTATCTTTTTCTTAAGCTCTATTTCTCTATTCTTCTTCGGAGGAGTAATATCTCTAAGTGGAAGTGTAGGATGTATATTTTCATATCCATATATTCTTCCAATATCTTCATATATATCTTCTGGGATTAATATATCTGTTCTAAATACAGGAGGTACTACAGTTATGTAATCTCCTTCCACTTTTTCTTCAGATATTGTGTATTCAATATTCTTTAGAATGGATATTACATCTTCTTTTGATATATCTGTTCCTAAAAGAATATTCAATCTAGGAATACTTAATGAGATACCCTTTGTAAGTGATGGTTCTGGGTATGAATCTACAATATTACTTGCAAGTACTCCATTCGATAGCTCTTGAGCTAGAGATATTGCTTTAAGTAATATAGGCAAGCATAACTGTGGGTGTTGTCCTCTTGTATATCTTGTTACAGCCTCTGTAAATATACCTAAGTCCATAGAGGTTTTTCTAATACTAAATCTATTAAAACTAGCACTTTCAATTATTATCCTTTTAGTATTTTCATCAACTTCAGTATCCATTCCTCCCATTACACCAGCAATTGCTATTGGATTTGTGCTATCTGCTATAACTAGATGATTACTATTTAATTCTACAATCTTGTTATCTAGTGTGTGTATTCTTTCACCATCTCTAGCGAGTCTTACGGTTATCTGAGCCTTTGATTTACCATTAGGATCATTACTTACTAGTTTGTCATAGTCAAAGGCGTGTAGAGGCTGTGCAGTGAGTACAGAGAGGTAATTAGTAATATCTACTATATTATTAATTGGTTTAATACCAGATCTTATTAATATTGATTTTAACCATACTGGTGATTCCTTAACTTGTACATTATCTAAAACAGCAATCATATACCTTGGACAAAGAGTTTGTGATTCATTGTTAATTTCAATTGGTAGGATATTTCCTTCAGGTTTAATATCAGACCTATTCTCTTTGTACCATTGTGGACTTTCGAAAGGAATATTTTGTGCTCCAGCTATTTCTCTTGCAAGCCCTATTATTCCAAAAAGATCTCCCCTATTTGTTAATGCCTTGTTCTCAATATCAATGACTGTATCATCTAATTGGTAATATTTAGAAAATGGTTTACCTACTGGTGCATCACTTGGAAGAACTAATACGTTGGTATGATTCTGTCCAATGTTTAATTCTTTTTCGGAACAGAGCATTCCCTTTGAGAGAACACCTCTCATACTTACAGCCTTTATCTTAAATTCGTCCGATGTTTTATATGTAGATGGAACGATATATCCAGGTTTAATATATGCAACCCTATCTCCCTCTTTAAGAGTTTTATCCCCTGCAACAACTTGAATCTCTTCTTTACCAACTGCTACTTTATATATTGCCAACTTATCAGCATTAGGATGATCTTTTTTACTTAATATCTTCGCAACATATATACCATCATACATCTCTGAAAGATTTGTGACTCCTTCTACTTCTCCTATTTTACTTGAAAGAATATGTAATATATTCTCTATATTTAGTTTAGCTTTTGTATATTCTTTTAGACTATTAATGGGTAATTTCATATTAGAATTGTCTCAAGAAATTAATATCTCCATCTCTAAGTTTCCTTATATCTGTTATTCCTCTTTTAATTGCAGTTAACCTATCTAAACCTACACCCCATGCAAAACCAGAGTATATTTGTGAATCTATTCCTCCCGAATTGAGGACATTAGGATGTATCATTCCACACCCCATTAATTCTATCCACCCAGAGTAATGACATGTACTACAGCCGGATTTGTTACAGAATGGACAACTAATTACAAATTCAGCATCTGGTTCGGTAAATGGAAAGTATGCTGGTTGAACTCTAATTTCCAATTCTTTCTCTAAATACTCTTCTAAGTAGGATTTAATAGTGGCTAACATATTTGCAAAGGAGATATCTTTATCTACATATATACCCTCTATTTGATAAAAAGTATGTTCATGGCTTGCATCAGTCGCTTCGTTTCTGAAACATCTCCCAGGTAATACTACTCGTATTGGAGGTGGTCCAAATTTTCTTAGTGCCCTATTTTGCATTGTTGATGTGTGTGCTGGTAGTACAAAGTTATCATCTGTCCAAAATGTATCATACATATCCCTAGCGGGGTGTCCTTTAGGAAAATTTAAACTCTCAAACATATGAAAATCATCATCTAATTGTCTACTTTCTAATATGTTAAAACCCATTCTTTGGAATATATCTAATATCTTTTCTAGTTCTTGCATTAATGGATGAGATGAACCTCTAAGGTCCAGTATATGTGGTTTTTTATCCTTTTTACTGTTTATATCAAATGGTGCAGTTGGATCAATTTTGAAGAGTGGTTTATCCTCTAGCTTCTCCTCTACTCTGTTCTTAATATTATCTTCTATTAATGTTTTTATTTGATTAATCTTCAAACCGTATTCAGATTTTTCTTTATCAGGTACTTCTTTTAATTCTTTAAACATTTTGGATATTACACCACTTTTAGAAAGATATTTCTGCTTAAGTTCTACTTGAGAAAGTGTATGTATGTCATCATCTATTTCTTTTAGTATTTGACTAAAATCTTTTAACATATTCCAAGTGTATGATTTTATGTTGAAGTATACAATATTTTATTTTAGAGAGTAAATAAAGGGTAAAAAAGAAGGACTCTTTCGAGTCCTTTAAATATCAAAATTTGGACTCTAAAGAGATTTTACTACAAATGAAAATACTTCTGGATTATTTACTGCCATATCTGCGAGAACCTTCCTATTTAATTCTATGTTTTTTGTTTTAAGTCCGCTGATTAATGTCTTATATTGTATTCCGTTGTTTTTACATGCTGCATTTATCTTTTGTATCCATACCCTTCTTATTTGTCCTTGTCTTTTCTGTCTATCATTATATGCATATTGACCAGCATGCATCATAGCTTCATGTGCTACTTTATATAGCTTACTCTTGGTCATTCGGTAACCTTTTGTAGTTGCAATTACCTTGTTATGTCTTCTTTTTCTTACTGTACCACCTTTGACTCTCATTGTTAGTTACTTTAAATTTACAACAATTCTTTTAATGTTTTTTTGAATAGCAGTAGATGCTATTGCATCATCACTCTGTCTTCTTTTAGATCTAGTTGATCTTTTCGTCTTGAGATGACCCTGATGACTCTGTTTGTACATCATTTTGGCCTTCCTGTTCCCCTTCGGGTTGGATAGCTTTATTCTCTTGACTGCTGTTTTGTTTGTTTTTTGTCGTGCCATTTTTCTTAAATGTGATTGATATTCGATTTCCTTCGCTTTTTGGCTCGGGTTCGATACTACTATATTCAGTAAAATTAGTCAATATTTGATCAAATACTGCCTTCATTTTATCATATGGTTGTCTTCCCTTTTTAGTTGCAGTTATCTTCACAGGATGACCTTTTTCTAAAAACTCTATAGCTCTTCTTACCCTTGTATTAAAATCTCCTGTATCAATTACTGGGCTGAATCTAAATTCTTTAAGATCTTTTGCTTTAGAAGCTTTGTTTTTTCTTAATTTCTTTTTCTGTTCATATAGGTATTTAGAGAAATCCATTATTCTACAAACAGGAGGTTTTACAGTAGGACCAACCTCTACTAAGTCTAAACCAGCTTCCTTTGCTAACGTTATTGCCTTTTCTGTGCTCATTGCACCTAAATTCTCTCCTTTTTCATCTATTACTAGTACTTCTGGCTCTCTTATCCATTGGTTTATTCTTGTACCATAATCTTTCTTCTCTCTTTGTTGGTTATTAAACTCCATTTATTATTTAAAAAATATTTAAATTAATTTTTACCTTTAGAACGTATCTCTTTCTCAAGGAAATCGATAAATTCCTGCTTTTTCATCAATCCAATCTCTTTATGTAATCTTGATCTTACAGATACAGTATCTGTTTCTATTTCTTTATCTCCAATGATTACTAGATATGGAATTTTAAGTTTTTCTGCATCTCTAATCTTCGATTGCATACTCTTACTTCTATCATCTATACTTGCTCTGATATTACTATTCTCAAAAGAAGTTAATATGTTTTTTGCATAGTCCATATGCTTTTCTGATATTGTAATTATCTCTACTTGATCAGGAGCTAACCATAGGGGGAAATCACCACCATGATGCTCTATTAAGAATGCAAAGAATCTTTCAAATGATCCTATTAATGCTCTGTGTATTACGAATGGTTGTTTCTCTTTTCCCTTAGAGTCTATATATGTTATATCGAATTTTTCTGGGAAATTGAAATCTAATTGGATGGTAGATACTGAGTCTTCTTTACCAAAGATGTTTACTGCTTGTACATCAATTTTTGGTCCATAGAAGGCAGCATCTCCTGGCATTTCTTCAAACTCTACACCTCTATCTACTAATATCTTTCTAAGGGTATCTTCTGCTAATTCCCATTTTGCAATATCTCCTGCATACTTGTTTGGATTTCTTTCTCTATCAGAAAGTGAGAGTCTAAATTTGTATTTAGTAAAACCCACATCTTTGTAAAAGATATCCATTAAATCCATAGTTTCAATAATGACATCTTCTAATTGTTCTGGTGTACAGAAAAGATGTGCATCATTTTGAGTAAAACCTCTTACTCTTTGTAATCCTTGTAACTCACCTGATTTCTCAAATCTATATACCGTACCAAGTTCTCCTAATTTTAGTGGAAGATCCCTATAGCTTCTTGACTCTAATTTATATACCATCATTCCTCCTGGACAATTCATTGGTTTAAGGTAGTAATCTTCATCATCTATTTTTATTGGAGGATACATAGCGTCTTTATAGAAGTCGAGGTGACCTGATTTAGCGAATAACTCTCCTTTATATATATTTGGAGTTAATATATGTTGATATCCATGTTTCCTTTCCAAATCTAACATGTAGTTCTCTAGTATTCTTCTAATGGTATATCCTCTTGGTAGCCATACTGGTAATCCCTGTCCTATCTCTTGGATAATGGCAAAAAGCTTTAATTGTTTACCAAGCTTTCTATGATTAAATCTTTCTGCGTCGTCTAATTTCTGAAGATGATCTTTAAGTTCTTCCTTTGTTTCAAATGCAGTTCCATATATCCTAGTTAACATTTTCTTTGTTTCATCTCCCCTCCAATATGCTCCTGCAGTTTTGATAAGTTTGATTGGACCGATATCCCCAGTATCATTTACGTGTGGTCCTCTACATAGGTCTACAAATTCATTGTCACCTGTCACATAGAAGCTTAATTCTTCATCTGGAATATCCTCAAGTAATTCTAATTTATAGTCTTGTCCAATTTGTTTAAGATATTTTATAGCTTCTTTTCTTTTCATAAAGGTTTGAGTCATTGGTAATTTCCTTTTTATTATCTTTCTCATCTCTTCCTCTATTTGCTTTAAATCAGTTTCCTCTATTGGTTCTGTGAATTCAAAATCATAGTAAAAGCCATTATCGATTGCTGGCCCAATACCTAATTTAGTATCAGGATATAGCTTGAGTACAGCAGATGCTAAGACATGCGATGCTGAATGTCTCATTTTTTCTAAATTACTTTCTTGTTGTTTATTCATAGCAATACATAATTAAAAAATATATAGGGAAAATTCTGTGAAAGAAAATTTCAACATTAAAAACATGTTGTGTAAACAACTTTTGTTAGTTTTGTTTTATTAATGCCAAATACTTTGTACATTGGTAGTATTTTAAAGCTTTTCTATTAAATATGCAATCTATTGCTTTACTATGAAGAAAGATATTGAGTTTAATCCAAATTCATATGTTTCAATTCTTGTAATATGTTCTAAAACAAGAGTATCTATTGGATATCTTCTTGGATGTTTAATAATTAAACATCCTTTAAATACTCTCTTTTTAGGAGTTTTAACCCCTGGAAGTAAAAGAGATGCTTGATTAATTGTTTCTTGCATTTTAAACACTCTTTTAGTGTTGTATAGCTTGTATGGGGGATCCATGAAGATAATGTCATATGTCTTATCTTCTGTTATATTTTTTTGTAAGAATTCTTCTACTTTTGATTTAATAACTTCTGCTTCTGGTAAATATCCTGTATGAGCAATATTCTTCTTTATTATTAAATCAGCTTGTTTAGAGGCATCTACAAAGGTTACTTCTTTTGCTCCTCTAGAGAGTGCTTCTAATCCAAATGATCCTGCTCCTGCATATAGATCAAGTATTGATTTCTTTGCAATGTCTTCTCTAAGTAAGTCAAAGATTCTAACTTTCATTCTATCTGTTAGTGGTCTAGTATTTCTGGGTATCTCTATTTGAAAGTTTTTTGCTTTTCCACCTGTTACTCTTACAACGGCAGATATTGTAGGTTCTTTACTTGCTAATCTTTCTTTAAGAAAGACTTGTTCTCTTTGCTCGTAGTCTTCCCAGCTTTCTACTTTATGCTTGGTTTTTTCTTTTCTTAATTTTTTAGATGAATCGAATTTTAAACTCATGGGATGTATTCTACTAGTTTATTGACAATCCTTCCAGTTTTAATCCTTCCATTCTTACCCATTCATTTGTTTCAATGTAATCTACAAAGCTTCCTATGGTTGACCAAGTACCTACATTTCCGTCAGAATCCCAAAGTCTAATTCTCCAGTAGTAGATAGTACTTGAGGTTCCTGTTAGTGCTGTCCCTGCATATACGATTCCTGGTATTGTTTGATTATTTGGTGTTGATGTCATTATTTGTTGACCAGTATCCCACATTACAGTTCCTGTAAAAAGAGAATTACTGTTAACTTCTACTTCATAATGTGTTGCACTATCTCCGTTGTTGTCAGTGTGAGTAGCTGCAAATGTTGGAGTTGTTGATAGTATTTCAACAGGGTTTGATATTCCATCAACTGTTTGGTTTGTAGGAGCATTTGGTGCACCAGGCATTCTAAATTGAGCAGTTGTAGACCAACTACTTACTCCTCCTCCATCGTCCCAGAAACGTATTCTCCAATAGTAAAGTGCTCCGTTGTTAGTTAATACACTTCCTGCATATGATATATCTGTTGATCTCGCCCCATTTGTGATTGCGGATATTGCTGTTTGTGTAGATGCCCACATTACTGTTCCAGAGAAATCTGGAGCGGTATTTACATGTATTTCGTAATATACTCCTGTATCAGAGCCATTTGGATCTGAGAAAATGGCACTAAACTCTGGTGTTAGATCTAATACCTTTATTGGATCGGTAGTTCCTTCTGTGTATAGAGCAGAAGGTGCATTAGGTGTGTCATTAGTTGCCATTGTAAACTGTCTTGTTGCTGACCAAGGACTCATTGCACCACTTCCATCTCCAAACTTAATTCTCCAGTAATATGTTGTTCCATTCCTTGTTAATGCACTTCCTGCATATGATATGTCTGTTGATCTTGCTCCATTGGCTACTGTTGGTGAAAGTGCTGTTGTTCCCGAAGACCATAGTATTGTTCCAGTAAAATCAGATGCTGTGTTAACATCAATTGAGTAATATGCTCCAATATCGTCGACATCCGTATCTGAGAATACTGCACTAAACTCTGGTGTTAAGTCTGTTACTCCTGATGGATTATTTACTCCTTCTGTATACATTAATGTTGGGGCATTTGGTGCCAAATTATCAGCCATTGTGAATTGTGATGTAGATGACCAATCACTTACATTATCAGCGGCATCCCAGAATCTAATTCTCCAGTAATATGTTGCTCCATTTTTAGTTAGGGTACTTCCAGCATATGTAATATCTGTAGATCTTGCTCCATTCGCTATTGCCGCTATTGCAGTTTTTGCAGAAGCCCACATTACAGTTCCTGTGAAGGTATTATTTGTGTTTACATCTACTTCATAGTACACAGCTGTATCTCCAGTATTCGTATCAGAATATATTGCACTAAATTCTGGAGTATAGTCGGTTACCCAAGTAGGTGTAGCTTCTCCTTCTGTTAGTAGAGAGGTTGGAGCATTTGGTGCCCCTGACATTTTAAACTGTGCAGTTGTTGACCAGTTACTTACTGCGTCTGTATCATCCCAGAACCTAATTCTCCAGTAATATATTGTCCCATTGAAGGTTAGTGCTGTTCCTGCATAAGGTATATCAGATGATCTTGCTCCGTTTGTGATTGGGGTTATACTAGTTTTGTTTGAATCCCACATTACTGTACCTGTAAAAGTATCATTTGTATTAACCTCTATTTCATAGTAAGGTGCAACATCTATTGCATTTGAGTCAGAGAAGATAGCACTAAATTCTGGAGTTATATCAACCACATTATCTGGATTTGTTACGGTTTCTATAAGAGGAGAAGAAGGTGCATTAGGAGCTGTATTTGTTGCCATTGTAAATTGAGCAGTTGAAGACCATCCACTTACTCCATCTATATCCCAGAACCTAATTCTCCAGTAATATGTAGTACCATCCCTTGTAAGTGCAGTACCTGCATATGA
>LBOT01000013.1:10854-12759 GCA_000989675.1 candidate division WS6 bacterium GW2011_GWE2_33_157 | reverse complement strand
TATATTTAGAGAACTTCCAAAAAGAGAAAGCATTAATCAAGGATGAGGATGTAAAGGGAATTTTACAAAGAGGTAGTGAATTAGCAAGAAAGAATGCGAAAGAAACTATTGCTGAAGTTAGAAAGGCTATGTCTTTAGAGTATGTGTAATGTTTACTAAAAGGTATAAGAAGGGTATTATATACACACTATATGCTTGAAAAAATAGAAAAACCAAGCCCTGCAGAGTTAGATATTATATATCCCATTAAAAGTATTTATGAAAATCTGGAATCGGAGTATCCCAATTTGTATACCAATATTGGAGTAAAAAAAGATATCTCTAAAGCACCAATAATACTTCTTACTGGTATGTCTGGTAGTGGTAAAGATTCTGTTTTAGAACCACTTCTTGAATCTAGTGAAGCACATCATATTGTAACTGCAACTTCAAGACCAAGGAGAATTGCTGATAATGAACCAGAGGGTGCATATATATGGATGAGAGATCAGTTAGAGTCAGAAACTAGAGGGGAATATTTAGAATATTTGAAAGAGGAGTACCGGTTAATAGAGAGTGATGATCATTACGGTAATGTGTATGGGTTACCTTTTATGTCTCTTATGAAGGATGGTGTTGGTATTCCAATTTTAAGGGTAGATATTAATGGTATTATTAATCTTAACAAACTTTTACCTTTATACAGATTTCAACCTATTTCAGTAGGAGTACTGCCAGATTCATGGACTCAGGTATATGATGCAATTTTAGGAAGGGGTTGTGAGGATGAGGATGAGGCAAAAGAGAGATTGTATGAGGATTTTAATAATATCGAGATGTATGTAAAGAATGCTAATTACTTTATACATAACTCTAGAGTTTCAGATATTGATGGGTGTTGTGGTTTAGATATTTCAGTAGAGGCTTTGAGGTTTTTAGTTAAAAAGTTTGCTTAATCCTAAATCATTCATTTGCATTTTAAATACACTCTCTGCTTGTTCATATCCTAGAGAATTAGCTGTCCAATCACCTCCCATACATATGTTTCTAAACTTCTCTTTATAGAAGATTTTTAATAGTTCTTCATCTTCCTTAGTTATATTCCACTTTGGGTAGAAGCAGTCATACTCATTTAGTGGACTTGCATTTAGTAATTCATGCATACAGAAGAATTCACATTCAACACCTAACTCTTTACAATGTTGATTTATTCTTTTACATCCTTGATATGATGCGTATACAGAGAGTATTGTAAACTTTTCGATATTTTTAAATCTATCTTTAAGGTTATCAATTGCAGCTATTAAATTTCTTCCTCCTGCTATTGAGTCATACAGTATTCCTAATTTAATATCATTGTGAATCTCTTTTGATTTTTCTTTTGGTATATCTATTCTGTATGTACATACCTTACCACTTAACCCTTTTACTCCATCTTTATCTTCTACATGATGTACATCTAATACAGCGTACAATCTTGATTCAAAACCACTTCCTAAGAAGGTATTAACAAATGGAGATTGAGCAATTGGTTCTCTAATGAGCATTGCACTTATGGATTCTTTTTTAGGGATATATTTATGATTAATAGCTTTTTTAAATTCCTTCGTACTAGCTATTGTATATGTAGCAGAGCATAGATCTTTTACTCTTGCCATTCCTAAGTGAAGTCTAGCAGGTATTAATTTACCTTCTTTGTTATATGCAATTAAAAGAGATTTTGTCTCTTCGGATTGTAAAACATGGATATTGATATCTAAGTTAGGAGAGAATACTTTGTAATTTGTTGGTGAATTATTATATGGAGTTTGTAACTTACCGGAGGATGTGTTTTTCCAAGTAATATTCATTAATTTTCTTTATTATTTACTTGGAATTAGATTGTAAACTAAAAGAGTGAAGTGGTCAAATGACAGAAAGATATCC
>LBOT01000013.1:0-10740 GCA_000989675.1 candidate division WS6 bacterium GW2011_GWE2_33_157 | reverse complement strand
GCTAATATTGTCTTTTCAAATATCTCTTGCTCGTTATGCTTCTCAAAGTTTAAAAGAGATTTGTTCTCTCTTTCTGGGAGCCACATTGTGTGTCCTTTTGGATCTACTGTTACTGGTGACATGTATTTTGTTTTACATATTAAAAAACGTTGTGAGTATACTACACTATTCTACATTAGACAATTGTGTGTACCATTCATGTTAAAATTAAATATGGAAAACAATATACAATTTGGAACATCATTTTCTCCAGAATACTCTGAGTACATAGGGGGAAAATCGCCTTTAGAATTACTAAAGGTAATATATGAAGAATTGGGTATAAAGGATATTAGATTTGGTATTAGATGGAATATGGTAGAGAAGGAAAAGAAAATTTCACTAGATTACTATTCTAAATATTTAGACTATCTTTTAAAAAATGATTGTAAGGTATGTTTAAATATTGGCCCTATTAAAGTATTTAGATGGCCAGAACAACATATTCCTTCGTATATACAGGATGTTGATAGTAAGGAGTTAACATCAAAATCTGATTTAGCGAAATATTCATATGATTACCTTTTTGATTTACTTAAACTACTTGATAGGGAGTATGGTAGTAGATTAAATGGTGTTACATTTCAATTAGAGAATGAACCTTTCTTTAAGTTTGGTCATATCCCTATGGTAATGAGTAATGAATATATACTTGAGTTAACAAAAATTTTTCATAATGTAAGACCTAATTCTAAATTAATGTTTAACAGTGCAGGAAGAAAGAATCTAAAACAGATTGTTTCTCTCTTTTACTCACTGAGATCTAATTTAGGAATAGAGGGTAAATCTTTAATATTAGGATTTAATTACTATTACAAGGTACCAGGAATGTTACCATTACCTAGAAAAACAGACCCTATTAAATATGGTAATCCCTTAAATATGAGTATTAAGAGGTTACATAGGGAGAGAAAGAGATTTGGGTTTGGATTAGAAATATCAGAAGCCCAATTTGAACCTTGGGGTATTGTAAAGAGTCCAGGTAATTCAGTAGAGGATTTTGAATATTTATTAAAGAATTGTAATACTTTTTTCCCAAAAGATTACCCTTACAAATTAGTCAGACTTTGGGGTAGTGAAGAATTGGCAATAAAGATATTAAACAAAAATACTAGTGAGGTTCATGATAAGCTGATACAATCTATACAAGTAATTGCATGACACGAATATGACAGATACAGAAAGAAGTAAGAAAAGAGTAAGAGAGGCGAAAGCCTTTCTTTTTGATTTTGATGGTACATTGGTTAATTTAGATAAGCTTACAGTTGATTCTTTTGCTATTGTTTTTAAAGAGATGTTTAAACTGGATTTTACTAGAGATGATTTTATGAAATATATTTCTGGAAGAGGATCTAAGAATGGGATAGTTGAGTATTTAGAAAAGAATGGAATAAAGGGGTTCTCAGTAGAAGGGCTAAATTCTGAGTTTTACAAAAACAAAAATAGACTAATAGAGGAGAGGTTAGAAGATGAGATATATCTTTTACCAGGTATAAAGGAATTTTTAGAAAACTTTAAAGACAAGAGGAGAAGAGTTGTAGTAGTTACTTCTTCAAGAAAAGAGCATGTAGAAAAGATGCTTACACATTTTGGAATATATAAGTATTTTGAAGAGGTATTTGATAGGTCTACAGTTGTAAAGGGTAAGCCTGATCCTCAAGCATTCCTTAATGCTATTGAATATACAGGATTAGATGTAGAGGAGTGTGTTGCCTTTGAGGATTCTTTCTATGGTTTGCAGTCTGCTAAGGGTGCTGGTCTATTTACAATTGGTATTCTTAATGAGGGTTGGAATGATGACTTTGTTCACAAGTTATCAGACTTTGTAATAGAGGATTATAGAGAGTTGATTTAATTACTTTCTAAATGAAGAAGGAATCTTTTCATTTCTATTCCCCCTTTATATCCTTTTAAATCTCCATCTACTCCTATTACTCTATGGCATGGGATAAGGATTGGTATTGGGTTTTGATTACATGAAGATCCAATTGATTTATATATTTTTGTTTTTGATTCCATTTGGTTAGCTATCTCTTTATAGTTTCTTGTTTCTCCATATGGAATACTTTTTAGTATATCCCATACCTTTTGTTGAAAAGGTGTACCTTTAATATTGATTGGTAAATCAAAAGTTTTTCTTTCTTTTTTAAAATACTCTTGTAATTGTATATTGGCTTGTTTAAGTATTTCTGTTTCTTTTATTTCATACTCTTTTGGATATGGTTCATTGTAAAAGAGTAGGTTAGTTATCTTTCCATCCTCTTCTACAATTCTAATATTACCTAATACTGTTCTGTAGTTAAAAAGGTTTTTCATTTAACCAATTATACAAATAAATATCGCTGTTCTACAACAATTGCTCTTTTCATAGATGGGTGTATACCACATATGTATTCATATGTTCCTATTTTATTAAATGTAAAAACCAAGCCTTCATTATTCCTAATACTATTTGTATTATGAAAGGTATTAGTACTAGTAGTCCTAGCCATAATACTAATGGTTTCCCAAAGAAGAGAGTAATATTATAGGTGTGTCACCTAATGTACTGCTGTATGTAGTACTATTATTTTTGAAATGTGGATAGGAAGGTATGTACATGAGGAAGCTATTAATAAAGGTGTGTAGTTTTGTTATAATATCAGCACTAAAATAACATTTTGGGATATTAGATGAGGCCGAGAGTAATAAAAAAAGTAATGACTCCCCACGACTGTTATATTATTCTTACAGCAAAGTGTAATCAAAGATGTCTTCACTGTTATGGAAATTACGGTATGGATGTTCCCCAAAACGAATTGACAGGAAAAGAGTGGGATAAGGTTTTTGAAGATTTAGTTAAGCATAATGTCTTCTACATTAATATCTCTGGTGGTGAACCAACTGTGCATCCAGATTTTTTAGAAATTCTAAAGTCTCTTAAGAAGCATAAACTACACTTTATAATAACTACCAATGGCCTTTTTACCGAGAAAATCTTTAAAGCGATCGTAGATGTAAAAGATTTGTTAATTGGAATAAAGATTAGTTTAGATGGTCCTGATTATATCTCTAATGGATATATTAGAAGAAATGTGAAAAAAGAAATAAGTGAAAGTGATTTTAATAGAACCTTAAAGAATCTAAGAATGTTAAAAGAAAAAGATATCCCATTCACAATTGCAACATGTATTCACAAAGGAAATATAGATAGGATGAATGATTTATTAAACCTAATTCTTGAATTAAAACCTGTAAGTTGGTTTATCTCAACTATATCCACCTCTGGGAGATCCTTCGATAATTTGAATATTTTTGCATCTGATAGCGAGATTGAGAAAAAGAGATGGAACAATATCAAGAACATATGCAACAAGAATGATATTTTTGTAAATTTTATTGATATGCCATTTGCTACTGCAACAAAAAAAACAGAGAAGTTTTACTATCAGTGTCCTGCTGCAAGAAGTTTCTGTGAAATCAATTCAGATGGATTAGTGTCTCCATGTCCATTAGCAAGAGTTAATATACCATCTGAATTTCTCAAATTTGAAAATGTTAGAGATAAAAGTATTAAAGATATCTGGAATGGTAAAGCATTTAATAGGTTTCTTGAGCTATCAAAAGGTGGTTGTAAGGGATGCGAAGCCAAAGATAAGTGTGATAGATGTATTCCACAAAGTATTTTATGGTTTAGTGATCCAACACTTCCCCCTCCACACTGTATACAAAATGGTGAATCTTTAGGATTAGAAAATATTAAAGATTTAAGAACCCAGTTAAAGAAGAGAATGGAAGAGTACCAGAGAGATAACTATATAGATGTTGAAAAGAAATGAAAAAATATATTTTAAATAAACATATTAGATATAGAAAAGAGGATGGGTATATTCTTGTATGTGATTGTAAGAGATTGTTAGATTATGAAATGCCTTTAGAATATTTTGATTTGTTAGAACTATTTAAAAATGGATATATGTATGAAGAGACTAATAAGGAAGTTATGAAAGAGCTATTTGAACTGAGAATAATTGAAGAGAAAGGTAAAGAAAGAGGAGATGTAAGGGAGGATATTTTTAGTAAACTCGGATATGATGAAAACGAATTTGTTTAAAAGTATTTCAATAATTACCGATGACTTTATTTCAAAAAACGACAACTCTTTTACTTTGTCTCCAAGAGGTTCGAATATATTACTTTTTTCAATAATAGATAATATACAAAAGAGATATGGTATTAAGTTTGAAATATATCAACCAGGCGTAGAGGATTTAAAAATAGAATTCAGAGGAATGATTGTTAATATAGTGAAAAGTAGAGATTTCTTAGATTTTAAAAACGAGCTGAGAAGTATTCATTTCAATAGCAACGTTATTCATTACAATAACATAGATTTGTTTAATGGAAAGATTCACAACTCATATGTTACTACCACTATTCATACCAATGCTTTCTTAGAAAAAGAAGAAGCAAAGAAATGGTTGAAAGACTCTATAAAAGAAATTGATGAAGTAGTAGTCGTTAATACTCAATATGTTAAAGAATTTGGAGATGTGAAATTAATAAAAAACGGTATCCCGGAAAAGATATTTGAATATTGTTTAGATAAGAGGAGAATATCTCCCCAAATAGATATACTTTTTCCAAACTTAAATACTACTAAAAAAAATAGAGAATTCGCAATTGATTTAATAAGAGAATTGAACAAAAAAAAGAAATATAAATTTAAACTTGTATTAACAGGAGAAGAAGAGGAATTATTACTAAAGAATGAAGAGTATGAATTTGTAGGGAAGAAAAATTGGGGAAAGGAAATGAATATGTTATATAGAAACTCTTTTATTACAATTATCCCTAGTTTGACAGAAAGTTGTAGTTTATGTGCACTTGAGAGTATGTCTTCTGGAACTGTGGTAATTGCAAATAGTATCTTTGGAATCTCTGATTACATTGAAAATAACTTTAATGGCTATCTGATTGATGTTAACAATATTGAGGGGTGGATAGAGAGGATATTTACTCTAATAGAGGAGCCAAAAGAGTATCTGCGAATTCAACAAAATGCTAGAAATACCGTGATAAAAGAGTATAATCTGGAAAGAATGAGTAATGAATACTATTCAATGTGGTTAAGATTGTTCGAGAGGAAAAATGGATAAAAAGAAATTATTAATTATTACTGCTCATCCGGATGATGCTGAACTAATGTTTGGAGGAACTATTCATAAGTACACAAATAAGGGTCATAGAGTAGATGTGATTGTAGTTACAAATGGGGAGAACTGGAATAGGATAGGTATTAAAAATTCTAAGCAGGTAAGAGAGATTAGACAAAGGGAGAGTAAAAAGGCTATGGGTATCTTAAAAATAAATAGTGTATCATTCCTAGAGATGAAGGATGGGTTAGTTTATAAAAAAGAGTTAATTCCTGTTTTAATAGGTGAGATAAGAAAGTTAAATCCTAATATAATTCTTTCTCATTCAGAATCAGAGGGGCATTCAGATCATAAAGAGGTTAGTATTAGTGTGAAGAGAGTTTGCAATCAATCTGGTGAACCTGCACCAATTATTAATCCTTATTGTGATTGTAAGGAGAGTCCAATTACCGATTTTGATGGATTGTTTACTCATCATACTTACAATGAAGGAGTTATTTCAACGACGAAATATATTTCCTTAGCGAAGAAGGACATTGAGAAAAAGATAGAATCTATACTATGTCACGAAAGTCAGTTTATTGATAAAGAACAGATTAGAGATAAGATTTTTACAGAGGCACATTTTAATGGGATTGCTTGTGGAGTAGAGTATGCCGAAGTTTTTGATTCAGTTACTTCAAATTTTACTAACAGTGATATGTTAACAGATTAATTTTTACTTTTTTATTATGGAAAAAACTGAAACTAAAGATTCTAATATAGATGACATATCCTTTTTAGAGGGGGTAGGAATTGAAACCAATGGAAAAGCCTCTGCATATTTGGTTACATTCACACCGTATTTTAGAAATGTCGCAAGAAGAGAGATAACGGATTTTGATTCTAGCATTAAATTTGAAAGGCCTATTTCTGATAGTATAGCACTGGTAACTTCCGCTAAGCCAAATGAAGAATTTATTGAAGAAATGAAAAAGGAATCTCCAATCTTTATTAAGCACATTATGCCCATAATGGGGGCTGGGGAAATTGAGGGGATATTAGATAAAGATAAAGTAAGCTTATTAGAAGCGGTTGATCAGATAGCAAATATAAAAACAGGAAGCAAATTTGCAGTTCAATGTAGAGTGATTAGTGGTGGATTGCCTTACTCTGCAAAAGATATTGAAGTATATGTTGGAGAAGCCTACTATAATAAGGGTAATATACCATCTTTTTCTGATAGAGATATCATTAATGAGGATATAGATATTATATCTATCCTTGTTCATGGTAAGACCTACTATGTTGGGTTTTCTAAAAGCAGTGATAATCTAAATTTTCATAGTGATGAACATAGAATAAGGGCTAGAGCAGGTAAAAGGGAAATCTCTAGAGCAGAGAGTAAGCTAATAGAAGCACTATCTACATTTAAAGTTGAATTAGATGGACACGGTACTGCACTTGATTTAGGAGCAGCTCCAGGTGGTTGGTCAAAAGTATTAGCAGATTATGGGTATAAGGTTTTAGCAGTAGATCCAGCAGCCTTACATCCCGATTTAGAACAAGATAGTAGGATTATACACATGAAGTCAAAGGCTCAAGATATTCAATTGGATGAGCCTTTAGACTTGATTGTAAATGATATGAATATGGATCCTCAGGAAACAGGAAAGATAATGAACGATATTGCACATCTTTTAAAAGATGGTGGGTTAGCAATTGTTACACTTAAACTTCCTGATCATGCACAAAGAAGTATAGAGGAGGCAGTAGCAATATTAGAAAAGGAATATGAAGTAGTTAAGATAAGGAGCTTGTTCCATAATAGGCAGGAAGTAACCGCGTTATTGCAAAGAAAAACAAAATAAAATATACTACAGGTAACTAAATTTTTATATACATAATATGAAAATTAATCCAGGAACCAGTGGATTAGCTCAGAACGTAAGTTCAAGGGTAAGTAATATACTTAGAGCAAGTTCTTCAAAGATTGTTAGACCAATTCAAATGAGTAGTTGTGCTCATAACGAATATTAATTCGTTCTATCTTTGATATAAATTTGGGGGAAGTAATTCCCCCAATTTATTAATACATACTTATGAAAACACTGATTTCAAAAGAAAAGGACATTGTGGGTATTTGGGGTATACAGGATGGAAGTGGTAATCCTCAACCTGGTTGGACAGAATATTTCCCTACACATGATCATAGTTTCTGCATTATTGATTCGAATGGTAATGTCAAAAATAGTATTGAATTAGAGAGGTTAACAAGAGTAAAACATGATCATAGATTATCAAAATATATTGAAAGTTTTAATAAATATTTACCTGAGGACTTTATTGTTGTATCTGTTAATCATTTAGCAGGAACCTCCTTTATATCAGAAAACGCCCTTTGGAGAATCGAAAATAATCCATTTGAAATCTCAGATTTGATTACTCCAACCAAGGTATATGTAAACAGGAAAGAAAGAGAGGGATATATATGTTCGCACGAACTTGCACATATTGGCTCTATGCTCCCATTTGTAGGAGAGTTTAAAGAAAATAGTCTCTTAATCCATATTGATGGTTTAGCCTCTGATTCATGTTTTTCAGTTTTTCAATTTAAAAATGGGGAAATAAAATATTTACACCATGGTTGGGAACCACTATTAGTTACTCAATTATTTGGTTTTAATGATTTAACTTGTGCAATGTTGGGGTTAGATGAAAATCATAGATTAGCAACTCCAGGTCGTTTAATGGGATATAGTTCATATGGAAAATATAGTAAGAAGATTAGAGAGTGGTTAAATAAAAATAACTGGTACAAAGAATATTGGAAAAATCCTAATACCATATTCCCTGATATAAAAAAGGAGTTTGGAAAAGATATAAAAGGATTTGATTTAAAGGAACACTTCTTTATGGATATAGCTAGGGTATGTCAGCAAGAGTTTGAGGACATTGTTATTCCATTGATTGAAAAGTATCAAAAAGAAACTGGTTCAGAGTACCTATACTTTTCGGGTGGTTGTGCATTGAATATAAACTTAAATACAAAACTCTTTGACTCAAAGAAATTCAAAGAGGTATATGTTCCACCATGTTGTTCAGATACTGGTTTGGCCTTAGGAGCAGCATCTATTATTCAAATGTTAAGAGGTGGGAAAATGGAAGTTCACTCCCCCTTTATATGTAATATTGGAGTGGAGAAAAAAAAGATTCCTAAGTTAAGTAAGAATACTATAGAAGAGATCGTTGACAGATTAAGTAAAAAAGAAGTCATGGGAGTATGCATAGGTTATTCAGAAAGTGGGCCTCGTGCTTTGGGTCACAGAAGCATATTGGCAATCCCAACTTCTAAAGATATGTATGACAAAGTAAATACAGAAATAAAAAAAAGAGAGTGGTATAGGCCTTTGGCACCAATAATAACTGAAGATTTAGCAGAGGAAGTATTTCCTAATTCGACAGAAACAGATCTTTCTAAATATATGTTAAGTAATTTTAATATTAGTAAGAAATGGATAGATAAAATTCCAGCAGTGGTTCATATTGATAAAACAGCAAGAGCACAGGTAATAGGCGAAAAGAATAAAGAGTTAGAACCTATATATGCGATATTAAAAAGGATGTGGGATAAATATGAAATACCATGTTTAATAAATACTTCTTTTAATGGTCCAGGTGAACCAATTGTTCACACTGATGAAGATGCAATAAGGAGTGCAACTAAACTTGGTTTGGATTTCGTATTGATAGACAATAAGATTGTAGATATAAAAGCAAATGGAAAGAAACAAGGGATTATTTGAGCTAGCATTAGTTGCACCTCCTTGGTGGTTAATTCCTTCAAAAAATATAGTTACTGCTACAGAACATTTAGTAGAAGATTACTCTTATAATTTTAATAAGGAAGGATATAAGAGTGTAGTATTTTCTAGAAGAAAGGATAATACAGATATTGAGGATATTAAAGATTTAAATAAATATAAAAACACTTATATTTATACCAAGGTTACCTTTGTTGATAGAAAACTATTCAGAAATATTAATTCTCTTTTCTTCTATTTCCTATATATCTTAAAAGTTTCTTTTAAAATAAAGAAGCTGGGGATAAGAAAAATAATTGTATTTCAAATATTGCCCTTCTGTTTTTGGATTAAATTAATAAATCCAAATAGTAAAATACTTTATCATATTGGTAATCATGAATTGTCAAAGAGTGAAAACTATTATCAATACGGTTTTATACCTAGTAGTTTAGCTTTAAAAGTTTTTCCTAAAATTTACACTATTATTCCTGTGAGCAATCATATTAGAGATGGAATAGTTAAAAGATTCCCTTCTATTAAGAATAAATGCAAAACTATTTATGTTGGCATTGACTCAGAAATTTTTAAAAAAGGTGAGAAGGATAAAAGAAAAAGAATAATTACATACTCTGGACGTGTTGTACCCGAAAAGGGAGTACACCTTTTAGTTAATGTGTTTAATAATCTTAAAAAAGATTTTAAAGATATTGAATTATATATCTTAGGGAGTGGAATAGGTCCTAATATACCTTTTGACTATTTTGATATATTTAAGAAAGAAGGTATAAAAATGTTAGGATTATTGCCAAGAAAAGATGTTGCAAATATATTAAGACAATCTTCTATATTTGTTTATCCAGTTATATGGGAAGAACCATTTGGTCTAGCTCCTGTTGAAGCTATGGCTGTTGGTATTCCTACTGTAGTTTCTAACACTAAATCTGGGTACACAGAGATAATTAATGATAGTAATGGTTATTACTTTAATAGCAATGACGAAAAAGATTTGGAAAGGGTATTGAAAGGATTACTTTCATCATCAAATGGTCAGAAAGATATTTGTAACAAAGCAGTAGAAACAATTCAAAAAAGATTATCCTGGAAAGATTGTATAAAAAACAGTATTGATTGTTTTACTCAGCCTTAGCTTTCTTAGTAGGCTTCTTTGCTTTAACAGTTTTTGTCTTTTTAACAACTTCTGTTAATTCAATAGGTTCTACTTTCTTAACAGTTCTTGTTTTCTTCTCTAATGCTAATAATATTTGATCTAGTTTTGCATTAAGCAATTCAAACTGTTTCTTCTGTTCACTATGATCACAACCATTTTCTGTTCTAGAACTTGATACTTCTCTTTTACTTTCTCCTTCATGGGAGTTACCCCTGTTTTCAAAACATCTACTACAGTATATTGGTTTATCTCCACTTGGTCTGAATGGTACCTCACAATCTTTACCACAATCATCACATACTGCAGAGAACATTTGTTTATCTGAATCTCGTCCTCTTTCTCTTCTTCCACCTCTGTCTTCTCTACCACCTCTTTCCTCTCTGTCATATCCACCCTGTTTTTCAAAACATCTACTACAGTATATTGGTTTGTCAGATGATGGCTTAAATGGTACTTCACAGTCTTTACCACAATCGTCACATACAGCAGGGTACATTTCTACTTGTCCTCTTCCTGAATCTCTTCTTCCTCCAAATCTATTTCCACCACCTCTTCTATCATTTCCTCTTCTTCCAGAGTGTCTATCTTCTATAAAATTTCTCATTGTTTTGTT
>LBOT01000012.1 GCA_000989675.1 candidate division WS6 bacterium GW2011_GWE2_33_157 | reverse complement strand
ACATGTGGAAGAAATGCATGGCTATCACAAACGGAAATGTCTGATATTGTTAATGCATATCAAGTATGGGTAGCAAGTAATAGAACGGATAGTAGAATATCTCCAGTTTTTGATGCATGTCATTCAACTGGTAACCCATATACATATGCAGAAGCAAGAGCTCGTGCTGCAAAACCAGTTAGCTCAATATCATCTGTAATAGTATCTAGTTCAAATGGTACTACCAATACAGTAACTTTCTATACAAACGCTGGACCAATCATTATGAGTGGAAATGATTTTAAAACAATCTTTAATCTTCGTGCTCCAGGGCATTTAAGAATACCGCAAAGTGGGTTTGTTCATGTCAATGTGCATAAGAAGTAAATGTATTGTTAATACCGTATTTCTATGATATTCTACTTAATATGATGAGGAAGAAGAAAAGAATTCCAAACAAGTTTTCAAAAGTAGACAAATCTTTCGTAAACAGGTTGCTTTTAGAAGAAAGCCACGGACCTCTCTCTAGTTACTCCATTTTCCCTAAAAAAGTAGACTTCTATGGTAAAGACCCAGGAGAAGAAATCGTATTAATTGCTAGAACACATTGGATATACTTTGTACCTAATATTTTTTTAACAATTCTAATACTAATAGTTCCATTCTTTTTCCTTGCCCTCTCAGATCAAATAGAGCTTTTAGGATCTAAAACTATATATATTGGAATGGTAATAGCTGGAATGGTATTAGCATTAAATGTGGCAATTACAACTATACTTAAATGGTATTACACAGTTAATATAGTTACAGATCAAAGAATAGTAGTAATTAGAATGGAAAATGCCTTTTACCATTCATATGCAGAAGCTCAATTAGAAAAAATAGAGGATGTTACACATACAAATATTGGGATAATAGGGAATTTCTTTGATGCTGGAGATGTACATATAGATACTGCTGGTCACGGAGTAGATTTTCATCTTAAAATGTTACCAAGACCACGTGAACTTCAAGATGTAATAAATGATTTACTTGAGATAAAGCAAAAGGGGGATATTTAGTATGGACAACATATATACAGATTTGTTCTTAAACACATGGCAACCAGTAATAAATATCGGTGATATTTTTAAAATACCACTAATCCTAATACTCGTTGCAGTTCTTTTCTATGCATTTATGCTTACATTAAAAGTAAGAATACTCTCTGATACAATAGATTCGGAGGGAAATTCTAAAATGAAAACATTGGTATATATAAATCTACTAACATGTATAATAGCTAGTATCTTAGGGACAATAATAATTCTTTTAGGTTAATACAATGTCAATTACTGCCACAAAGTATCTAAAAAATTCAAATCTTGCAAACTCTTTTACAGGTCTTTTTCACTATGCTAGACCAACAAGAGGAAAGAACGATGTAGGAGTTGAAATATATGGCCTGTTATCAGTAAGTAGTAAAACAGAAATACCAGGAGATAAAATCTCTAAATTTGCTTGGGATGGAATAATAGATGGTTTTGAATACTCCAAGTTAGATTCAATTAATGAATCTCTAAAACTCTCACTAACTGAAGCTACTAGAAGAGTTAAACAATTAATATCAAATGACAGTAATATTGCTCAGCACGGGGTTGATATTAACTTCTCAATATTCGTATCTAGCAATGGGGATATGTACATAGGATTGTTAGGAGAGGGAGATATCTTTGTGTACAAGAATGGAAGAATAGTGGATATTTTTGAGATGTTAAGTAGTAAAAAAGCAAAGACAGCTGGATTAATTGTAGATAATGGGGATATTGTGTTTACATCTACAAAGGGTTTACTCAAGGAAGATATGAAAAGGATAATAAGTACCAAAACTAGGGATGAGTTAATCTCTGCACTTGAAGATATTGGGAGAGAGGTCGGGGATAATCAGGGTTTAGTAGTATTTTATAAAAACCACCAACCAAAAGATGTCGTTGTACAAAAAGTTGCAGAAGTTGTAAAAGAAGACGAAAAAGAGGTGATAAATCCAGAACCAAAAGATTCCGACTATATCCCAATCTCAAAACCTAGAAGAAATATATTTAAACCAAGAAATGACGAAAAAGATCTTAAGTCTTTTCTTACGACATTATTTTCTAAGATAAAAATACCAACAAAAATTTTTGATAAAGTAAGTTTGTTTTTAAAAAATTCATCAAAGAAAGTCAGTAGCTCGATTGGTAAAGTAGGGGTAAATACATTCAATAAAGTAAAAAGTGGTATCTCAGAGAAGTTCGGAAGAAAGAAATGGTTTAAAAAAGTTTCAGCTAAAGTATCACAAAGCAACATAGGGCAAAGGAAAGAGAGGGGTTTTAAAGAATTTAAAATAGATGGATACAAGGATAGAAATAAGAGATTTTACAGATTTAAAATATTCTTCTTTGTTCTTTTGGGTATTGTATTGGTAGTAGGGGGAGTTAAATTTACATTGGATCAAAAAGAAGCTAGAGCTATTAGTAAATCAGCACAAGAAATATTTGTGAATGTGGAGGCCAGCCTTAAAAGTGCGGAGGAGAAGCTACGTACAGATAAAGAGAGTAGCGCTATATTGGTACTCAAAGCATCAAATGATTTAGCCAAAGTACCCGAAGGTTTAAGTGAAAAAGATCAAGCTATATTAGATGAATTAAATGGGAAGATTCTTGGTATAGAGGATTCAATATACAAAAAGGTAAGAGTATCAAAATCAGATAAAACAGCAGAGGAATATATAAGTACTAGGTTGAGCGTACAATCTGGAGAGGGTTCTAAGCCTTCTGATATAGCAATATATAATGATGGAAGTAACAATGAGTTCTTAATCGTGGCAGACCCAGGGCTTAAGTCTGTATACAGAATTTCTTTGTATGATAAAGAATCAAAAATCATCCCAACTGATACAGATGTCATTTTAGAGCCATCTTTTGTATATGTAAAAACATCAGGTGTATATGTGTTAGACAAAAAGAGTGGTGTAGTTAAAGCAGAATTTGACGGCAATTGGTTTAAACCATTTACAAAATTAAGTGGTCTTAGTATGCAAAGTTTAGGAGCAAAGGATATCGCCGAATTTGCAGTTCTAACAGAAAATGAGAATATTTACATATTAGATAGAGAGAAAGAATCATTACTTAAATCTTCTAATTTTGGTTCAGGATATGGCCTTTCATCTCCATATGTTACTAACGAGGATTTTGCACAAGCTAATGATATTTTTGCAGATTTAAGTACATATATACTTGCGAAAGGAGAGAATGGGATACATAGGTACATAAATAGTCCTACACTTTTTAAACTTGTACCTTCAGATGTAACCATATTAGGGTTAGATACTCCTCTAAAAAATCCGAGATATGGATATACAAGGGATGATCTCAATTACAGCATATATGTGTTTGATAGTGAAGATAAGAGAATCCTTAGATTTGAGAAATCAATAGAGGGTGGTGATATTAGACATCCAAACCAATTACTTCTTCTTAATCAATATATCTATGATGGAGCAGGAGAAGATATCTGGAGTAATGTTAAAGATCTTGTTGTAGATAGAGAAGAAGAGTACCTATATATGCTTGATGGTACAACGATATGGAAAATACGTTTGTGATGATATAATCGGGAATGCAAATACTAAATAAAAAAGCCTTGTTCAATTACGAGGTATTAGAGCGATTAGAGGTGGGTATTTTGCTTAAAGGAGCTGAAGTCAAATCGTTAAGAGATGGTAGGTGTAATTTAGGTGAATCTTTTGTTAAGATTCTTTCAGGCGAGTTATGGTTAGTTAATACAGAGATACCTAGATATAAGTATGATGGTTCGGAAGGATATGATTCGAATAGGTCTAGAAAATTACTTATTAATAAAAAGGAGCTTGTGTATTTAGAGAGTAAGATGAAGCAGGGGAATTTAGCATTAATTCCACTTAAGATATACTCGAAGGGTAGTATTTTTAAAGTAGAAATAGGGTTAGCAAAAGGGAAGAAAAGGTATGAGAAGAAATTGCAAGAAAAAGAAAGGGACCTAGAGCGTGAACTTCTTGTAGAAAAAAGAAAATACATGATATAATGTTATAGGTTATGGCAGAAATAAAAGACTCACAATTAAATAGACCAGAAGCAATACAACCAATTAGTGGTATTGAGAATGCTTTGCCTGTTTCTAGTCCAGAGGTTCCACAGAGTTCAGATCAAAACAGTAACAAAGTGGATACCCCACTTGATCAAGCAATAAGAAAAGCAGAACAAGAAGGAAAAATAGGGTATGATAGTCCTATTGTCAAAAAGAGAGTTAATGAAATAAAAAACATATCTCCATATGAAGGTCATTCATGGGCAGAAGTAATAGAAAGTAAGACTCAAGGTTTAGAAGAAAACATTCCCCTTTAATACTCGATTAGAAATCTCAATTGTGTTATCCTTTGTAATAGATATTGTTTTAAGCTGTCCATACTTTTATGAAGTCATACATTTTAACTCAAGTAGGTCCTGTACCATCTGATAGTGAGAAAGATGTAGTTGTTGCAGAGCCAAAAGAGTATCCTAAAGATTCATACGGCGAATATATTAATAATGGGTTTAACCTTCCTTGGGGGTGGATTTTGTTTGGATTCATTATCATTGCATTAGGAGTATTAGCTTTTTTTAGAGTACAAGACAGATTAAAGAGAAAAGATAGAAATGAGAAAGCAAAAGAATGGAGTCTTTTTGAGGTAAGAGTACCAAGGGGTAATGAAACAGAGATTGGCGTTGCAGAGAAAATGTTCTCTAATCTGGTTGGAATAGGGGGTAAAGGAAAGGGGGTTGCTGAGAATTTTACAGTAAACAACAGTATTAGTTTTGAAATAATGGCAATGCCAGGAGAGATAAGATTCTTCGTGTATTGCCCTAAAAAATATGGAGACTTAGTAGAAAAACAGGTATTGGGATCATACCAAGAAGCAGATGTGAGAAAAGTTGAGGACTACAATATATTCACAGAAGGCTCTAAAGTTGCATTTACAAGACTAACATTAGAAGAAGAGAACTACTGCCCAGTAAAAATAGCCGGAGATTTTACTGGAGATCCATTAGCAAATATATTGAGCACATTAGGCAAAATGTCTGAAGGGGAAGGGGCAATGATTCAAATCGTTATTTCTCCAAGTGGAAGTGGTTGGCAAAAAAATGGGGTAGGTTTTGTAAAAAAGATTGAAAGTAATAATTCAGATCCTGAGAAAAAGAAGATAAATGTAAGCCAAGAAAAATTGCAAGCAATAAATAAGAAAGTTTCTAAAAATGGCTTTATTACAGATATTAGAATAGTAACTACAGCTTCTGATCAATCTCTAGCTAAAATGCATTTAGAAAATATAGTTGGGGCATTTGATCAATACAGTAATCCTGGAATAAATAGATTTAAAAAAGTAGATATAAAAGGCAAGAAAAAAGAGGAAGAGTTTATGTATGATGTTATATATAGAAGAACGCCCCTAAATGTAGAAAGTATTCTAAATGTAGAAGAATTAGCCTCTATATATCACTTCCCTAATAAAGAAATCACGACACCAAATATTAATTGGTTACTTGCAAGAGAGATACCAGCATCTAATGAAATTAGCTCAAACATTAATTCTAAAGATACAATATGGGTTGGAAATAATATATTTAGAGACAAGGTGAAAGCAATATGCTTCCAGAGAGAAGACAGAAGAAGGCATTCCTATATATTGGGTCAAACAGGTACCGGTAAATCATACCTAATGACTAGGATGATAATACAAGATATATACAATGGTGATGGTGTATGTTTTATAGATCCACATGGTCAAACAGCGGAGATGATTTTAGAAAGAATACCTCCAGAGAGGGTAGACGATGTTATATATTTCAATGCTGCGGATTTTGAGAGACCCTTCGGTTTGAATATTATGGAGTATTATAACGAGCAACATAAACATCAGATAGTAAATGGCTTTATTGCATTGCTTGTAAGACTCTTTGACCCTCATAACCAAGGCTATGTTGGTCCAATGATGCAACAGGCGGTAAGGAACTCAATGTTAACTGCAATGAGTGTAGACGGTTCTACGCTGATAGAGGTGGTACGTATATTACAGGATGAAAAATGGGTACAAGAGAAATGGTTACCCATTATTAAAGATGAACTAGTTAGAAGATATTGGGTAGATCAAGTTGCAAAAACAGATCAAAAGACTAAATCTGAAAGCTTGGGGTACTTTATATCAAAGTTCGACAAATTCACAACAAATCTTGCTATTAGAAATATAATTGGACAGTCTGAATCCTCTTTTGATTTCAGAGATGTGATGGATAAGGGGAAAATCCTTATTGTTAATCTTGCTAAAGGATCTTTAGGAGAAGAGAATATGTCCTTTTTGGGATTGTTGTTAGTTCAAAAGATGCTCGCTGCTGCCTTAAGTAGAGAAGATGTTCCAGAAGAGCAAAGAAAAGACTTTTTCTTCTATGCAGATGAGTTCCAGAACTTCGCAACAGATGAATTCACATCTATTCTTTCAGAGGCAAGAAAATACAAATTAAACCTTACACTTGCTCATCAGTACATAGGGCAGTTACCAGAAAATATCAAAGGTGCTGTTTTTGGTAATGTAGGTTCTCTATTCATAACTAGGTGTGGATCTGAGGATGCTACATTCTTGGAGCCTCAATTTGAATCATATGTTAAAGCTACGGACTTAATAAACCAGGGTTTAGCTCATTACTACGTTAAAATGCTTAATGATGGGAAATATCCAAGCCCATTCTCGTTAGATGCAAGTTACGGTCCAAAATTTCCAGATTCAGGATTTGACATAAAGGTTAATCCAGAAATATCAAAAATAATTAAAGATATGTCTAGATTAAAATATGGAAGAGATATAAATATTGTTAATATGGATATCAATAGAAGGTCAGACTTAGATAGAAAAGAAGAAAAGCCACAAGAACCACAATCTGGCTTTCCACCGATTAACTTCTAGTCAAGCTCAAATACTAAGTCTCGAAGATTTTTTCACTAATAGTGCATATATGGTCTTTTTTTGGTAGAATCTCTTGTATTTATGGGAGTATAGCTCAGTCGGTAGAGCGCGGTTCTTATAAAGCCGTGGTCGATGGTTCGATTCCATCTACTCCCACCATTTCCAGGTTTTAAATAACAATTTATAAATCCTTCAAGCTCTTTTCTGCTTCTGGTTTGTTGTTATCTATCAACCCTAAATATTTCTCTGTAGTTGATAATCTTTTATGCCCAACAAGCTTAGAAACGGTTACTAAGCTAACGCCATTTGCTAAGTGATGTGCAATAAAAGTATTTCTTAAATCATTTACCTTAGCATTCTTAATACCAGCTCTCTCAAAAGCCTTATCTATTGTTGTTCTAATATTTCTAACAAGAAGAGGTCTACCATTCTTTGTTACATACAAAGTATCATCCTCTGTTTCTGGCCTAATTAATAAGTATTCTTCAATAGCTTTCTTTGCAGATTTGTTAATAGGTACTTTACGTGCTGGATGGCTACCTGAAGCTTTAATGTATAGGTAATCTATACCATCTTTTGTATTTCTAACATCCTCTACAGAAAGAGTTGCTAGTTCACCAATTCTAATACCAGTTTGAAGTAATACTTCTACAATAGAGTAGAGTCGAACATCAATTCTACTCACATCTCTCAATGCTCTATATTCCATTTCTGAAAGAACTCTTGGAGGTTTAGTTTCAAATTTTGGATGTGCTAACTTCTCTGCGGGATTATCTTTAATATGAGAATTCTCTAAAAGATATCTATAGAAAGTTCTTGTACTATTTATTTTTCTAGAAATACTCTTGGGTGTGTAGTTATTGTCCTGTAAGTGTTTCTTATATGCTTCTAAATCTATAATAGAAGTATCGGTCAACCTTGTTGTTCCTCTTGTAGTGAAAAAGTTGAGTAATTGTTCAATATCCTTTGCATAGGCGATAACTGTCGCTTCTGATCTACCCCTAGTTCTTAATTCTTGAGTAAAACTACTCTGTTGTTTTGCAAAATCAGGGTTTGATATTCTTTCCAATTTCTCTATATATGACTAATTTAAAATAGCCTAGTGTATAAACTATGAGATTATAGCATTCCTAGTTCAAGAATATCAATAATAAAAACCGTAATATTACTTTGAAGCTTTTTCCTTGTTCTGGTAATATATTTTTATGGAGAAGAGAATAAATATAAAAAGAAAAGAAAGAGTACAAAATAATACGAGTGGATTAGAACTCTCTGGTATATTTAATCACTGGCTCGTAAAAATTGCATCGGTAGTAATTTCAGTAATAATTCTAGTTTCTGTATTTAATTCGATAAAAATCACAATACAAAAATTAGATATTCTTAAACAAGCACAAAGGGAAGTAGAAGAATTAAGATTAACAAATTTACACTTAACAGTCGGAATAAAAGATATGTCTACAGATAAATATCTAGAGAAAGAAGCAAGAGATAGGCTTAACTTCGGAGATAAAGAGGAGATAGTTTTTGTAATACCTAAGAATGCACTAGATTTAGCAAAAGAGGAGGTGACGAGAACAGTTAACACGACAGAAGAGGTAATATATGAAGAGGGTAATAACATGGAAGATTGGATAGCTTTTGTAATTACCGGAGTTTGAAATTTGGATCCCTTAAGAGTATAATGGGGGCTGATGACGCGGGGTAGAGCAGTGGCAGCTCGTCAGGCTCATAACCTGAAGGCCGTTGGTTCGAATCCAACCCCCGCAACCATTTATTTCTTGTAGGCAATATATCCCCAGTTTCTACCCTTTTCATCTGTATCAAGTCCATATCCCTGTACCCATAATGGATCTATTTCAAAGCCCAAATAATCTATCGGAACTTCAACTTCTCTTTTACCAGGTTTAGATAGGAAGGAACATACTTTTAATGATTTTGGTTTTTTAGCGTTTAATATATCCAGTAACATGGCAATAGAATATCCTGTATCAACGATATCCTCTACAATAATGACATTTTTTCCATTCAAAGGAATTTTAGCATCAAGAGTAATTTTTGGTTCTCTTGAGGAGCTAGTCTCAGAGCCATAACTTGATACTCCAATATAATCAATTAACAAATTAGGATGATCTATCCTTCTGGACAAATCAACTAAGAATGGAGTAGCCCCCTTTAACACACCTAAAAGTAAGAGAGGGTTATCAGAATCTTCTGAATAGTCTGTTGAAATATCCTGTGCTAATTCATTTACTCTTTGTTGAATATCTTTTTCACTAAAAAGGACCTCAAAGTCTTTATCCTCGGCTTCAAATTTCTCCATAAAATGATTAATAAAAATTATCCCTCATTATATATTATTTCTTGTTCTAGGAGGCGATATTGTGATAGAATTGCTCTGTTGTATTAATATATTAACGTTTTAATCATATGCCTTTAACAGACTCACCAGTAAAAGGAATGTATATAAGGGAGAATAATAGAATATTCTTTCTTCAAGATCGTATGTTAAAAACCCAAGGAAGACAGGGTGGTCTCATCATTATGAAACTTAAAGCATTAGATAATGGTCAAATAATAAATAAAACAGTGAAGTCGGGAACAAAGATAGAATATGTAAACCCTGAGACTAAAGAGGCTCAATATCTGTACAAAGAGGGTGGATCTGTAAACTTTATGGATGCATCAACCTATGAAATGCTCTCTATTCCAGCAGATGTAGTAGGTGAGTATGTAAACTTTCTTAAAGAAGGTGATTCAATATTAATATTGATGTATGAAGGAAATATTTTAAGTATTAAAGAACATCCATCTGTTGTTCTAAAAGTTATTGAAGCTGATGATGCTGTAAAAGGTAATACTGCTAACTCTGCAACAAAAGTTGTAACTGTTGAAACTGGATACAAATTAAATGTTCCTCTCTTTATAAAAAAAGGAGATAGTTTAAAGATAAATACTGAAACAGGACAGTACTCAAGTAAGGCTAATTAAAGGTAAATCTGGTATAATTTACCAACTCTTTGGTGGGATAGCTCAGTTGGTTAGAGCATGGGATTCATAAACCCAAGGTCGGTGGTTCGATCCCACCTCCCACTACCATCATTTCATTTCTTAAAGACAGTAATATGGCAGAAAATTCAAAAAAAGATAATCAAAATGCAAATATCATTAGGATTAAACCTAGAAAGAAAAGTCTTTCAATTGTAACTATAATTTCTTTTGTAGCAATGTCTTTCCTTTTGACAATAGGTTTTAATGCCATCTTAAACGATTCTTCTAAAGGGGAAGAGATTTCTCTTAGCCAGGTTGTATCATATATCTCTGAGGGTAAATATGAAGATGTAACTCTTAGAGATGATATGGTAATTATCTCTCAGAAGGGAACTGTTGAGGGACAGGAAGTATTGGTAAACAAATTTGCATTGATACCACAGGGTACAGACTTCTATACGCTTCTTTCTGATTCGGGAGTAGACATAAAAACACTACAAAATGATTTCTACAAGCCTAGAATAGGTATTACATTTGGAGATATAATCTCGTTCATATTCTTAGGTGCAGGTTTAGTATTGGTATATATATTAATAAAGAATATGCAACAATCGGGTGGTAAGATAATGGATTTCGGACAGAGTAAAGCTAGATTACTTTTTGGAAAGAAAACAGGTGTTACATTTGAAGATGTGGCAGGTATTGAAGAAGTAAAGGAAGAATTGACAGAGATAGTGGACTTTCTTAAAAATCCAAAAAAATATTTAAATATTGGAGCCAGAATACCAAAAGGAGTACTACTTGCAGGGGCACCAGGAACTGGTAAAACTCTTCTTGCAAGAGCAGTTGCTGGTGAAGCAGGTGTACCCTTCTTTCATACCTCAGGTTCTGAATTTGAGGAAATGTTGGTAGGTGCTGGAGCTTCAAGAGTAAGGGACCTTTTTACAAAAGCAAGAAAGGCTTCTCCATGTATAATATTCATCGATGAGATTGATGCTGTTGCGAAAAAAAGAGGTACAGTACTTCATTCTGGGGCAGGTGAACAAACCTTAAATCAAATACTTGTAGAGATGGATGGATTAGAGGGAAGGGAAAATGTAATCGTACTTGCAGCAACTAATAGACCAGATGTATTAGATCCTGCAATTTTGAGACCAGGGAGATTTGACAGGATGGTCGTTGTTCATATGCCAGACTATCAAGGAAGAAGAGAGATAATGAAGGTGCATGCTAAGAACAAGAAGTTTGAAGAAGGTGTAGATCTTGACCTTATCTCTAAAAAAACAATAGGGTACTCTGGAGCAGATTTAGAAAATCTCCTTAACGAAGCCGCCATTATGGCAGCTAAAGAAAACAGGAAAAAGATTAGTCAAGAAGATCTTTTGGAATCATATCTAAAGGTAAAGCTTGGAAGAAAAAAGAAAGGACAAATTAGTGAGGAAGATCTTAAGATAACTGCATACCACGAGGCAGGGCATGCAATAGTTGCAAAGTTCACTAAATATGCAACACCAGTAGAGCAGGTTTCAATAATACCAAGAGGTATGAGTGGTGGGGTTACAGTATATCTTCCAGAAGATGATAAAAAACATATCTTTAAAGATGAGTTAATCGCAAGTATTACATCTGCAGTGGGTGGAAGAGCAGCTGAAGAGCTCTTTGTTGGTAGAACAAGTACAGGAGCATCTGCAGATATAGAGCAAGCAACTTCAGTTGCAAGAGAAATGGTTACTCAATATGGAATGTCCGAAAAACTTGGTATGGTTAAGTATGGAGATATGGAAGAGACTAAACATCTTGGATATACATATGGAGGAGGAAGAGATTTTAGTGAAAAATATGCAGAAATGATAGACTCCGAGGTTAAAGATTTAATAGCTAAATCCTTAGCAGAAGCTAAGAAAACTCTTTCCGAAAACAAGAGGTATGTAGAAAAACTAGTTGAGATGTTACTTGCAAATGAAGTTGTAAGTAAAGAGGAGTTTGATGGAATATTTACAGAGTAATTCTAATTGTAGTTAACCTCTCTCTTTAGTAAAATATAGCATGACAATAAAGAATAAAGACAGAGATGTTTTGTTAGCTATTGATGCTAATGCAATAGTACATAGAGCTTTTCATGCATATCCTCCTACATTACAAACAGAGGAGGGACTTCAAGTAAATGCGGTATACGGTTTTACGGTCATGCTTTTAGAAGCACTTAAGATATTCGGACCAAAGTATGTCCTCTGCGCTATGGATACTCACGTTCCTACGTTTAGGCATACCATGTATACAGAGTATAAGGCTACTAGGAAACCAACAGACCTCTCCCTCATTGATCAATTTCCTTTGGTAGAGGAAGTTCTAAAAGCATTTAATATCCCCGTCCTAAAAAAGGATGGATTTGAAGCAGATGATATCCTTGGTACAATCTCAAGGTATGTTTCAGAGGGAGTATGGAGTAGTGAGAATGTAGATTTATATATCCTAAGTGGTGATAGAGACCTGCTTCAATTAATTAATGACCGTACTAATGTATGTTTACCAAATGGTAATTTTAAAAACATTGTACTGTATGATAGGGAAAAAACATTTGAAAAATTTGGATACTACCCAGAGCAAGTAACTGATTACAAAGCGATTGTTGGGGATGCCTCTGACAATATTCCTGGAGTAAAAGGAGTGGGAGAGAAAACAGCAGTAGAGCTACTTAAAAAATATCAAACACTTAACGATATATACAAAAATATTAATGATATTCCTGGAAGATTTAAAACATTACTTGTTGAAGGTATTGAACAAGCAGAATTTAGTAGAGAATTAGCTACTATAGATAGGAATGTAGATATTAAAGTACGCCTCACAGAGTGTATTTTAAAGGACTTAGACAGAAGAGAGTTAGAATCGGTATTAAAGAAATACTCATTTAAATCATTACTAGGTAGATTGGATGATATCTTCGGTAAAGAAATATATCAATCTAACCAATCACAATTGGATATGTTTGGGCAAGAAGGAGCAGAGTATGTTTGGAGTACAGAGCTTGAAATTGAAAACGAAATTGAAAATGCTAAAAAGGTAGTAGTAGGATATATAAGTAGGGAGGAGTCTTTGGATAGGAATGACTTTCTTTGTTTAAGAGTTACATATAAAGATAGTAGTCAAAAAGATTTCCTTTGTAAGCCATTTGATATATTAAATCCATTAGATGCGAAAGAAACAGCCTTTTACAATTTTGAAGAGTTTGTTACATACTCAAAAGTAGAAGTAGACGAAAAGCTTAACTCCTACTATGATATATCTCTTGCAGAGCATCTCTTACACTCTGAAAAAAGATATCCTAGTATAAGGGATTTTGCTTTTGAATATTCAACAAAGGTTTTAAACGAGAAGCTTTCCCCTATGTATTTAAGCAATATCTTAAGTGTAATAGAGGATAGTCAGGTAGGACAGCTTAAAAAGTTTGATAACTTAGAATTGTATGATTACACTAAGAAAAGTATTGAAACATACCTAAATATACATGATAGATATCTTCCAAGAGTATTAACATATATAGAATTACCAATATCAGTAATACTCTCAAGGATGGAATCAAGAGGAATAGCTCTAGATTGGGAAAAATTGAATAAGCTAAAAGAAGATGTGGAGAAAGAGGTTGCTAATGCAACAAAGGAGATATATAGCATAGTAGGACATGAATTCAATATAAATTCCCCAAAACAGCTATCAGATGTTCTGTATAAGGAATTAAACTTACCAAACTCTTCAAAGAATAGTACAAGGGAATCTATATTGGATGGTATGTTAGGAATGCACCCAATTATTGAACACCTTCTTTACTTTAGAGAAATTACAAAAATACAGAGTACATATGTTGAACCTTTGTATCAAAACAGTAAAAAGGATATTGATGGAAAATATGCTGTACACACGGATTTCAAGCAAATGGGTACAACATCTGGAAGGTTCTCATCAGTCAGTCCAAATATGCAAAATTTACCACTTGATGGAGCGTGGGCTAAAAGAGTAAGAGAGTGTTTTGTAGCAAGAGATGGGTACAAACTTTTAGGAATGGATTACTCTCAAATGGAATTAAGAATAATGGCGGATATATCAAATGACAAATTGCTTACACAAGATTTTATAAATGGGTTAGATATTCATACTACAACAGCAGCTAGGGTATTAGATAAAAAAATGGCAGATATAACACATAAGGAGAGAAATTTGGGTAAAACTGTTAACTTTGGAATGATATTTGGTCAAACGGCATTCGGTCTGTCAAGATTACTCGGTGTAGACAGGGACGCTGCAGGAAAATATATTCAGTCATATTTTGAGAATTACAAAGGGGTAGAGGAATACATGAGAAAGATAGAGTACGAAGCATTTGAGAAGGGATATGTACAAACAATGTTTGGAACAACAAGAAATATATCAGGTATAAGGTCAAAGAATGTAAGAATGAGAGCAGCAGCAGCGAGAGAAGCAATTAATATGCCAATACAGGGTAGTGAAGCGGATATTATGAAATTAATAATGAAAAACTTGTATGATTTGATTGAGGAAAAATACCCAAAAGATGCTTACATATTACTCCAAATACATGATGAAATAGTATTTGAAGTAAAGGAAAGTAGGATAGAGGAATTTTCTTTAGAGGCTAAAAAAATAATGTGTGATAGTGTCACTTTAGATGTACCATTCGATGTTCATATATCAATAGGTAAAGCTCTTTCAGATTTGAAATAAGGTATTTAAATTAATTAAGGAATAGAATGTTTAAAGCAATCTGGTACATATTTACTACAATTGTAGGCATACTCTTTTTCTTTAAGCTGTTTTCTAAAAAAGAAAATAGTATAGAGATTGAAGATAGGGAAATACCTGAATCTAGATATCTTAAGGTTAAAGAAAAGAAAGAGATACCAACAGATCTAGATACATTAATAAGGAAATCTAAAAGCAAACTAAATAGTAGGCAGGTAGAGATACTAAAACTCTTTAAGAAGAGAACCTCCCTTCTACCATCAGACATATACTCTTTACATCCACAAGTTTCTACAAGAACACTTAGAAGGGATATGGAAGGCTTAGCACAGTTAAATATTGTTAAACAAGAAGGTAAAACGAGAGATGCTAAATATCTTTTAAGAGATTAATATGCGTAAATATATAGATTTATGTAATCTATTCGAAAAATTAGAATCATTACAATCGAGGAATGAAATGTCCTTAGAATTAGCTACTTTCCTCAAAGAGTGTAATAGTGAAGAAGTACAGATAATTTCATATATGATACAGGGACGTGTAGCTCCAATGTTTGTTAAATCAGAGTTTAACTATTCAGAAAAGAGTCTTCTCAAGTTACTTTCTCAACATACTGGAGAGGATGTACAATCGTTAAGAAAAGAGAGTGGGGATATTGGAAATACAGTATATGAGATATGGAAAAAGCAAGATAGTACAAAAGAAAGTTTAGGTATAAAGGAAATATATGAAATACTTTGGGAGATAGTTAATACCTCTGGAATAGGTGCAATATCAAGAAAGAACGCTTTAATACTACAATGTTTACAAAAGTTAAACCCTTTGGAGTCTAAATATTTTGTACGAACAATATGTGGTCAGTTGAGATTAGGTTTAAGTATGAGATCACTGTTGGATGTTTTCTCCCTAGCTACGGTTGGTGATAAAAGTTTGAAGGTAATATTAGAACAAGCATATGGAGTATGTGCAGATATTGGATATATTGGGAAAAAAGTATTTGAATCAGATAGAGAGAGTGTAGTAGAGAACCTTTCTAATATTTCTGCTATACCAGGGACACCAATACTCTCAAGGTTAGTTCAAAGAGTAGCTAGCTTTGATGAGATATCAGAAAGGTTTAAGTCTACTGTATTGGTACAACCTAAATTTGATGGTTTAAGGTGTCAAATACATAAATGGTCAAAGAAGGACACAGAATTAAAGAAAAATCTTCTTTTATGGTTTAGCTATTTAGATAGTAAACCAAGACAAACTAATAACCTATTCTCATCTGAAAAATCTTTTGATTGTGAAGTACGCCTTTATACCCGCAACTTGGAAGATGTTACAGAAATGTTTCCTGAAATTGTTGATTATGCAAGAGAACTGAAACAATCTTCTTTCATACTAGATTCTGAAATAGTAGGTTGGAATTACAAAAAGAACAACTTCTTGTCATATCAAGAGACTATGCAAAGAAGAAGAAAGTACTCTATTGAAAGTAAGATGGTAGATGTCCCTGTTAAAGCATTCTGTTTTGATATTTTGTATTTAAGTGGAGACTCCTTGGTAAACAAGGATACAATTGATAGGGTAAAGGCATTGGAAGGTGTACTAGTTCATACCCAGGGAAGTATATCACTGGCAGAAAGTATTGAAGCAGAAACAACAAAACAGATCAAAAAATATTTTGATAAATCTGTAAGTATGGGATTAGAGGGTGTTATCGTTAAACAATTAAGTGGAGGGTATAGGCCTGGATTAAGAAACTATGAATGGATTAAGGTTAAGAAAAGTATTGAAAAAGACTTAGTAGATACAATAGATATGGTTATAGTTGGATATTACAAAGGTTCTGGAAGAAGGTCGGATTTTGGTTTAGGCGCAATTTTGGGGGCTATATATAACGGAGAAACAGACACCTATGATGCAATCTGTAAAATAGGTACGGGTATGAAGGATGAAATATTAAAAGATATGAAAGAAAAACTCTCACAGTATTCATTAAAAACTCCTGTTAAAAATGTAAGAGTGGTAGACAATCTAAAACCTGACATATGGGTAGAACCAAAATATGTAATTACGGTAGATGCAGACGAAATAACTAAAAATATATCTAATATGGATCTTTTAATAGGAGGGGGGCTCTCCTTAAGGTTCCCAAGATTGATAGAATTCGATAGGGATAAAGGGGTCGAAGATATCACTACAGTTACTGAAATATTGGATATGTACAATATGCGAAAAAAATCGTAAAAAAGTATTGCATACACCTGTTAAGTGTGTTAGAATTGCCTCACGAGTTTGGGATAAACACGAGAGATGGTTTCCTCTTAGAATTACATTCTAAAGAACACAATTTCCTATTTTGATATAGATCCCTCTCAGCTCCTTAAAAGTTGAAGAGTGACAGGAAGTCAAAAATATTCGTTATTATGACTTTCTACAAGAAAGTGTGTGTGATTTAGGTTCACACAATTCATTAAAGTCAATTAAAATCCAATTCATCGTTGATTGGTCGGTATTTAGATAACAGTATCGCTGTTTAGCACTAAATATTGCAAAGTCAAACGTTTTTCAATGAGAGTTTGATCATAGCTCAGGATGAACGTTGGCTGTGTGCCTAAGGTATGCAAGTCGAACGGTCTTATTCTGAATTCCAAAGACTTCGGTCAATGGTTTTCTATTTAAGATAGTGGCAAACGGGTGAGTAACACGTAGGTAACTTACCTCAAAGTCGAAAATAGCTCGTCGAAAGGCGGGGTAATATTCGATAGTCTCTATTTACTTCGGTATTTTAGAGTAAAGCTTTTGCGCTTTGAGAAAGGCCTGCGTCCTATCAGCTAGTTGGTGAGGTAATGGCTCACCAAGGCTAAGACGGGTAGCTGGTGTGAGAGCACGGTCAGCCACCGCGGAACTGAGACACGGTCCGCACTCCTACGGGAGGCAGCAATTAGGAATCTTGCGCAATGGGGGCAACCCTGACGCAGCGACACAGCGTGGAGGATGAAGGTCTTCGGATTGTAAACTCCTTTTATATGGGAAGAATAGATGACTGTACCATATGAATAAGGACCTGCTAACTACGTGCCAGAAGCATCGGTGATGCGTAGGGTCCAAACGTTATCCGGATTTATTGGGTGTATAGAGATGCGTAGGCGGTTTGATAAGTCTTGAGTTAAAGACCTCGGCTCAACCGAGGGAGAGCTTTCGAAACTATCAGACTTGAGACATAGATGGGTGAACGGAATTCCGAGTGGAGTGGTAAAATACGTTGATATTCGGAGGAACATCAGTGGCGAAGGCGGTTCACTGGCTATTGTCTGACGCTAAGGCTCGAAAGCGTGGGTAGCAAAACGGATTAGATACCCGTGTAGTCCACGCCGTAAACTATGGATGCTAGGTGTTTGGTATGACTATTTTTTATCTTCGGATTCTAAGTAGAAGTACTGAGTGCCGCAGTTAACGCGTTAAGCATCCCACCTGGGAAGTACGGCCGCAAGGCTAAAACTCAAATGAATTGGCGGGGACCCGCACAAGCGGAGGAGCGCGTGGTTTAATTCGATGGCAATCGAAGAACCTTACCAGGGTTTGACATGTATCTGCATATCTTTGGAAACATAGATAGCCTTCGAGGGTGATACACAGGTGCTGCATGGCCGTCGTCAGCTCGTGTCGTGAGATGTAGGGTTAAGTCCCGAAACGAGCGCAACCCCTATCCCATGTTATATGTGTCTTGGGAAACTGCCTCGGTAAAACGGGGAGGAAGGTGGGGATGACGTCTGGTCCGCATAGCCCTTATGTCCTGGGCTACACACGCGCTACAATGGTCGGTACAATGGGCAGCCAAGCCGTAAGGCGGAGCTAATCCTTTTCGCTAGTAATCGTGGATCAGCCATGCCACGGTGAATACGTTCTCGGGTCTTGCACACACCGCCCGTCAAGCCATGGAAGTAGGTGATACCCGAAGGTGCTCCGCTGTTTACAGTGGGGTGACGAAGGTAACGCTTATAACTGGGGTTAAGTCGTAACAAGGTAGCCGTAGGGGAATCTGCGGCTGAATTACCTCCTTTCAAGGAGATACCCGACTTCCTGTCACTTTTTAGCTTTTAAGGATTTGTTCTTTATATTTTGTCATGGAGATGGGCGTATAGCTCAGCTGGCTAGAGCGCAGTCCTGATAAGACTGAGGTCCCAAGTTCGAGTCTTGGCACGCCCACCAGTTTGAAATCTGGGCCTGTAGTTCAGTTGGCCAGAACGCCTCATTTGCAATGAGGAGGTCAGGAGTTCGATTCTCCTCAGGTCCATATAGATATCGGAAAAAGAAGGTAATGCTTTAATTTTCGAAAAAAAACAAAGTGTTGTTCGTAAATAGTTATTAGGGTAGGTCCAATCGTTTTTAAGTAACTATTTCAACAATACTTGGTGTTGCACATTTAAAACTGAATAGAATAGCAATTTCAATGAAGCCAAATAAGAGCATACGGTGAATGCCTTGGCGCAAAAGACCGAAGAAGGACGTAGTAGGCTGCGATAAGCCTCGGGTAGCTGTCAAACAAGCGTTAATCCGAGGATTTCCGAATGGGGTAACCCAGCTAGGTTTAAACCTAGTTACCATACATAAAATTCATATATGTATAGGAGGGCATGCAGGAAAGTGAAACCTCTCAGTACCTGCGAGAAAAGAAACCAATAGGTAATTTCCTAAGTAGTGGCGAGCGAAAAGGAAATAGCCCAAACTTATATCGTGTAAGAAGGATCCAAATCTTGAGTCGCGTTGCGACAATGGAAGAGGTGAATTCGTAGGATGTCGCTCGTGCGATATGAGTGTAGTAAGAATCAGTTGATTAGACGACATGCTAATCGAAAAGTTACAAAAATTGACCTTAGTAGAACATATCTGGAAAGGTAGACCATAGAAAGTGAAAGTCTTGTATATGAAAAGGTCAGTTCTTTTTTCTGATTTCTTGAGTACCACGGGGCAAGTGAAATCTTGTGGGAATCAGCCAAGACCACTTGGCAAGGCTAAATATCTTTTGCGACCGATAGTGGAGTAGTTCCGTGAGGGAAAGGTGAAAAGTACCCCTGTTAGGGGAGTGAAATAGAACTGAAACCGTATGCTTACAAACAGTCGGAGCCGGTATATCCGGTGACGGCGTGCCTATTGAAGAATGACCCGGTGAGTTAGTTGTGCGCGGCAAGGTTAACCATGTTTATTGGGGAGCCGAAGCGAAAGCGAGTCTGAATAGGGCGAATTTAGTCGCGTGCACTAGACCCGAAACTAGGTGATCTAACCATGAGCAGGGCGAAGGAATGAGAAATCATTTTGAAGGCCCGAACTCTTTAATGTTACAAAATTATGAGATGACTTGTGGTTAGCGGTAACATGCCAAACGAACCTAGTAATAGCTGGTTCTCCCCGAAATAGCTTTTGGGCTAGCGT
>LBOT01000011.1 GCA_000989675.1 candidate division WS6 bacterium GW2011_GWE2_33_157 | reverse complement strand
TCTACTGCCTCTATAAAGTCTATATTTTTTGGAAGAAGGAAGAATATGGAAAGGACTATGGAAATTAATACAATCGGTATTAATGTATATATGAATATTCTAAGGAATTTCTTCTTCCTTTTATTCTTTTTCTCTACCTCTCTAGCCTTTTTAGCTTTTTTGTATGCTTGATTAAGAAGCTTTCGGTTATACCTGTTGTCTGACTTTATCTCTTCTTTAGGTTTTTCTTGTTTTAAGTCCTTGTTCATAAAATATATCAGATATTATCAACTACTCTCTTTCGAGGCAACATATATATTTTGTTGTTCTTTTTTACTCTTGAATATATAATAACAGAATAAATTGGATATCATGTATATCTCTGTGAACGAACAAAATACAACAAAATTAGAAAGAATATTAATATCAGAATTGGGAAATCACATTGGAGATACAGTAAGGGTTAGAGGAAGAGTTCACACTGTAAGGAATCAGGGTAAAATCATTTTCATCATACTTAGAGATAGATCTGGAAAGGAACAAGCTGTTGTATGGTCTGGTAATGGAGAAGATTTATTTAACAAGGCAAAAACACTTACATCAGAATCGGTAATAGATATAACTGGAATTGTTAAAGAGGCAAAACAGGTCAAAAGTGGACATGAACTAGAGGTTAAGGAGTTAAGTATTGATTCTGTTTCTAGAGTACCACTACCAATTGTAATAGAACAACCATATTCTCACAATATTTCTAACTTAGATAGAAGATTAGATTACAGATGGATAGATTTGAGGTCTGAAAGAAACAATCTAATGATGAAAGTAGCAACAGTAATGGGAGATGGACTAAGAGGATACTGTATAGAGAATAACTTTGTAGAAATACAAGGTCCAAGAATAATAAGTGCTGCTAGTGAATCAGGTGCTAATGTATTTGAAGTGAAATATTTTGATAGAAAAGCATACCTTGCTCAATCGCCACAATTTCATAAACAGATGGGTATAGCTGCAGATTTAGAGAGAGTCTTTAATATGGGGCCTGTATTTAGAGCAGAGAAATCATTCACAACAAGACATTTAACAGAGTACACAAGTTTTGATGTAGAGATTGGATATATAGATTCATTTAGAGATGTATGTAAATTTGAGCAAGAGATGATTAAATTTACACTAAACAAAGTTAAAGAAAAGTATGGAGAAGATATTAAAAGAGTATTTAATGTAGATATAAATATACCAGAAGGAGATTTTCCATATGTTTCTATGAAAGAAGCTAAGGAGAAACTTGCTAGTGCAAATATCCCAAGTAAGGATGTAGGAGACTTCTCTCCAGAAGAAGAGAGAGCACTGTCCGAAATTATAGAGAAAGAAACTGGTTCTCAATTTGTATTTGTATATGACTATCCTCATAGCAGAAGAGCCTTCTATCATATGAAGGACTCCGATAGGCCAGAGATTGCACTTGGATTTGACTTGTTCTGGAAAGGAATAGAGATAACAACTGGAGCACAAAGAGAACATAGATTAGAGAATCTTAAAGAGAATGCTACAGAGAGAGGTTTAACAGAAGAATCACTAAAGGAATATTTTGAGTATTTTGAATATGGATGTCCTCCACATGGTGGATTTGCATTAGGTACAGAGAGATTTTTGATGAAACTACTTGAATACAACAGTATATTAGAAACTACATACTTACCTAACACTCCAAATAGATTGGGTAAACTAATAAATGTAGATAAAAAGAAAATTAAGTAGAGTATCTCCACTCTTTAACTAAAAATTGTATATCCTCGTTACCATTCCAGGAATTTATTCCAACACCTCCTACTACATCTATTCTGTCGTTTATCTTTATCTCTTCGGTATCCTCAAAACAATTAAAAAATACTAATGTAATTAAATCTATACCATCTCCTTTACATATTAACTTCATATGATTTCCTAACTTACCCATTATATATTTCTTAAACACTATTAATTTTGTTAACCCTATTAATGGTTTACTGTTACCATATCCGAATGGTTTTAATATATCTAAACTCTCTACTAATTCCCTATTTATGTTTTCACTACTAAGTAGTAAATCAACATTAATATTTTTAATTAACATCTCCTCTGTAATTTCAGTATTAGCAAGATCATGAATACATTTAGCAAACTCTTTTTCCATATCTTTTTTAACAGTAAAACCAGCAGCTAATTCATGACCTCCATATCTATCTAAATACATATCACAACTACTTAATGCTTTAGTCACATTGAATCCTGAGATACTTCTTGCAGAACCCTTAATGCCTTCTTCAGACCTTGTCCCAACAAGTACTGGTCTATGATATTTTTCATTCAATTTTCCCGCTATTAGCCCTACTATACCCTCATGCCAATTATCATTAACAACAAAGAGTAATTTATCATCACTTCCATCAATAATTTCTTCTGCCTCATCTATACCATTTTGTGTAAGATACTGTCTTTCAAAATTAGTTTCATTTAATATATTAGCAATACTCTTACATATACTCTCTTTATCACTTACAAGTAATTTAACAGCATCCAAAGGAGATCCTATTCTTCCAGCTGCATTTATTCTTGGTCCTAATATATATCCTAAGTGATAGCTATCTATATCCTTTAGTTCTATACCAGATATCTTAACTAATTCATTTAATCCTAACCTTTTACCTTTTTGAATCTGTTTAATACCATACTTAACAACTACCCTGTTTTCATCCTGCAATGGCATTAAGTCTGTTACAGAAGCTAACGCAACTAAATCTAAACCATTTGTATCCTCATTAATATTACTCTCCATACCCACATCTTCTTTAATTGCCTGTATTAAAAGGAATGTTACATATGTACCACACACATTAACATTTGGATATTCTTTTTTAGGATACATAGGGTGAACAAGTGTATAGTCTAGACCATCAGTTAGATCCTCTGGTGGTTGGTGATGATCAGTAATTACAAATTGTAAACCTTTCTCATCTCTAAATCTCTTTATCAATTCCTTATCTCTTACTCCACAATCAACAGAGATTAATAACTGACCCTCAAGTTGTAATACATCATTTAATGAAGACTCTGTTAAACCATATCCTTGATCTACTCTACTAGGAATATATGGAACAACATTAATATCAATATTTAGATGTTTAGACAGCTCTTTAAAAAGAAATTCCCACAGTATACTTACACTACATATTCCATCTGCATCAAAATCTCCATGTATTACTATTTTCTTTCCATCTTTAACTGCTTTAACAATTTCTTTAGCAGCACTTTTAGAATCATATAGATTTTCAAAAGATGGAATATCACTTAAAGAGGAATTAAGGAATTTCTCTTTCTCTATACCACGAGATCTAAGAATATATCCTACAATATCATCATTTGTTTTTTCTTTTGGTAATACCCAATTACTTTTACTCTTCAGGCTCATCTCTATTAAACTGTTCAATTAAATCCCAACTAAAACCTTTTCTAAGTAAGAAATTAACCATCTTAGGATCCTTTATATCAAACTTCTTACCTCTATATTTCTTTTCAAATGTATCTCTAAGTAGCTTAATCTCATCTACTATTTCTTCATTACAAACCATTTCTGCAATATCTTTACTTACACCCTTTGATAGTAATTCCCCTATTAGTACACTTCTTCCTCTAGGTTTTGTTCTCATTCTACTTTGAACAAAACTTCTAGCAAAATTTTCATCATCTATATATTTATACTTTTTTAGATTCGCAATTATCTCATCAAAAAATATACCCCACTCTACATTCACATCCTCACTAAACCAAGTACCTTTCTTCTTAAATTGTAATTGTTTTAAATATCTCTTTATCTGAAACTCAGTTTTAGGACTACTTGAAAGATATTCAACTACACGAGTCATAAATCTACTCTTCAAATCTCTTTGAAGAAGTCTATCTAAAACCTCATCTTGAATTTCCAAACCTTCATACAAAGCTTCACTGGCCAAAGAATCTACGGAAATACCAGTAAAGAATTTCCCATCTATATACAGGTTTACCCTATTAGGATTTCTTTTTTGATACTCAATCTTACTAACTTTCATTTATTTCATTTTAGCACGTACAGCTTTCTCTATTTCATCTCTTAACTTTTTATCTTCCTTAAGTAGGAGAACAGTAGAGTCTCTACCTTGTGCTAATTGTTGATCTCCATATCTAAACCAAGCTCCTGATTTTTCAACTATTGATAATTGTATTGCAGCATCTAATATACTACTCTCTTTATCAATACCAACTGGATATATCATATCAAAGGAAGCCTCTTTAAATGGAGGTGCCATCTTATTCTTAACTACCTTTACTACTCTAGTATGTCCAACAATATTTCCATCTCTCATAATTTTATCTCTCTGCCTTATATCCATTCTAATGGAAGCATAGAACTTGAGTGCATTACCACCAGTAGTAGTTTCTGGATTACCAAACATAACACCAATCTTCATACGAAGCTGATTTAGGAAGATAATGGTTGTACCAGTTTTACCAGTAATAGCGGTTAACTTTCGAAGAGCCTGAGACATAAGTCTTGCTTGTAAACCCATATGGCTATCTCCCATCTCTCCTTCAATCTCAGCACGAGGAGTTAAAGCGGCTACAGAGTCTACTACTATAACGCCAAATGCAGATGACCTAACTAATGTTTCTAATATCTCCAATGCTTGCTCACCGAAATCTGGTTGAGATATATACAAGTTATCTATATCAAGACCAATATTTTTAGCATATACAGGATCAAACGCATGCTCTGCATCAATGAATGCAACCGCATCTCCTTTTTTTTGTGCTTCTGCAAGTATGTGTATTGAAAGAGTTGTTTTACCTGAAGACTCTGGCCCATATATTTCAATAATTCTTCCCTTTGGAATACCACCTATACCCAATGCCATATCAAGGGAGAGGGCACCAGTTGGAATTACCTCTACTTCTACTCTCTCTTTACTTCCCAACCTCATAATTGAGCCTTTTCCAAACTGCTTTTCTATCTGAGCAACAGCTACATCAATAGCTTTTCCTTTAGAACTTTGTATTGTTTCTTTCATTTCCTTTACCTCTTTATTATTTGCAACCATAGTAAATCACTATATTAACTTATGTATATCTTACAAGGATATCAAAGGGGGAATATTTCGTCAAAAAAGTATCTAAATATTAATGAAAATTACACTCTTAAAACAGCAGCAAGGTTTTCAATAAAGGGCTTTCTTAACTCTTCTTTCTCTCGTATATACTTAGCAATCTCTACCTGTACAGAAGGAACCCTTAGCTTTGATGCAACAAACTCTCCTAAGGACTCCCTATTATCATTATCAAATCTAAATACACAAGAGTTAATACCCCTTAAAGTTCTCTTATCCACCCCCCTACAAACATCATCTGCTAAACAGATCGATTTAAAGAATTTAGAAGGATAGTAAATACCTAAATCATATTCATATTGAGGATTTAAACCGTGTATATCTACAAACTTTTTAACCTTTCCCTTCTCTACTAATTCTAATACTGCCTCCTTGTATGGATTCTCTTCTAATTTGTGATAGTTAGGATCAAAATCTGTTTGATCTGTTTGAATAATACCCCATGCACCAGTCATTAAACATATCTGTTCCACAATGTAATCAGTTAAAGGCTCTCCCTGTTTATATGAAAGTGTTAGAGAGGGTCTTCTATGTGCATGCACATGAGGCGCAGATAGCAGAACTGGTATGAACCCTTCTATTATTTTAAAGTGAGTATCCTGAGACATTAGTTAAGAGTAACATACTTAGGCAGATATTTAAACATTAATTATGCCAATTCCTATTGATACACGTCCACAGAAATGATACATTGAAATGTATTTAATTTGTATATATTCAAATATGGGAAAAGTAAAAATATTCATTCTCCCTATATTAATTTCAGTATTCCTGCTCCCTATTGGAATATCATATGCACAAGAAGACATTACAATACCAGAGGAAGAAGTTCTTTACGATATTGTTGGAGAAGAACAACCAATTCTATATGACACTGGTGCTGAAGATCCAATTCTTTATGAAGATACCTCATATGATTATGACCCATCTATTGCAGAATCAGAAATAATTCCTGATATTCCATTTTCTATAGATGGACCAGGGGGGATGACTACTTCATTTCTAGCTTTCTTAGCTGCATACTCAATATTTGTTCTTGTATTTGGACTTGGTGGATACATATTTTCTTCTATAGCCTTGTACAAAATTGGAAAAGATATGGGATATGATAGGCCATGGTTCGCATGGGTACCAATATTAAGTACAGTAATGACATTTCAATTGGGAGATCAGAACCCAATGTTAATCCTACTTCTCCTTATCCCTGGAATAGGTGGATTAGTTGTAGCAGTACTTGGAATAATTGCACTTATGAATATTGCGAAGAAAAGAGGATATGACAAGAATTTGGGATTGATAGTATTAATTCCTCTTGCATCATTTGTACTTCTTTATCTATTAGCATGGAAACCTAAAACAACAGAGGCAATAGCTCCATCACAGATAAGTACGCCTGTTGAGCAACCACCTGTACAGTAAAACAGATACTGAAAAAGAAGGAGGGATTAAATCCCTCCTTTTTTATTTAAAGCAATGTTCCCTGATCATTCTCCTTATCAGGAATTGGAAGTGATACAACATCAGCTAAATTCTTCTCCTCTTTACCATCTCCTTCTAATTTAACTAAATCCATCTTCCTCTTCATTTGATTAACACGTGTAGTACTAACATCACTATACTGTTTCTGTAATTGATCAATCCTTATTCCTACTTTATCAAACTCCTCGCTAAACTTATCAAACTCCTTCTCTACTGATTTAACATGCCCTACTATTTTATAAATATTCTCTTGTATTCTAAAGTTCTCATATGCTTGTTTTACCATCCTAAGTATAGCTGTAAAACTAAATGGGCCAGCAAGTACAACCTTTCTTTCCATTGCATCCTGCCAAATTGATGGCATCTTGTCATAGATAAAGGAGAATATCATCTCATTAGGAATAAAGAGTATTACAAAATCTACAGTCTTATCCTCAGGATTAATATACTCCCTACTTGTAACCTGTTTAATCTTCTCTTTAACATCTATTTCAAACTGTCTCATATGCCTATTCTTTGTATCTGTATCATCTGTTTCAGTCATTCTTTGCAATGAAGCGTATGGGAATTTAGCATCTACATTTATCTTAGTCTTATCTGGAAGGTATACTGTAAAATCTGGTCTACTACCATTACCACCCTCTTGTCTTGTATATGTTTCCCCTACTACAAAACCAGCCATTTTAAGTAAATCATCAGCAACTTGTTCTCCAAATTGACCTCTTAATTGATTGTTAGAGAGAACCTTTTTTAAATTCTCCGTACTCACTGACAATTGTTCTGTAATCTTTTTATATTCCTCTAGTGAAGTTTTTAATGCAGAAAATGAATCTATCCTTTCTCTCTCAGATACCTCTAAATCTTTTTTACTTTCTTTTAAATCCTCTTGTATTACCTTAACTAGTCTCTCTATCTCTGACCTTTTATTCTCCAAATCTAACTTACTTTTACTAGTCTCTGCTCCTAATTTCTGGTCTGCCATTCTTACTAAACTCTCATTAGCTTTATCTAATAGGTTAGGCATTATTTCATTAAACTTCTGAGCTATTGTCTCTGATATATCTTCTTTCTGCTTACTGTTTCCTCTAAAAAAGACATAAAAGATTCCTATTCCAAGTAGAAGTCCTCCTACTAATGCAAATACTAGATCCATAATGGTAAACTTACTAAATTTATCGTATTCTTATTTATTATATCCAACATCTAAAATATATACCATGAATATAGGGAAACATATAAGGGAGGACAGGGTATTTGTTAACAATATACTAATAACGATATTCTTTGGAGTAATAGTTAATCTTCTTAACTATCTTTTTAGTGTTTTTCTAGCACGTAGCTTAGATGCCTCTCACTTTGGACTCTATAATGCAGCACTTGGAATTATTACACTTGTACAGATACCTGCAATAGCAATACAAACAGCAATAACTAAGAGAGTTGCAAGTAACAAAAATTTTAATTTAGAGAAATTTAAATTAAAAAGTACAATACAATTAGTTATAGTAGCTACAGTACTATCATTACTATTCTATGCTTCTGGAAAATATATATCGGATATTGCTAATATCCCTATTTCATATATACCTGCACTTACATTGGTTGTATTTGGAGCAATAGTAAGTCCTATCGCTAAAGGGTTTCTACTTGGATTAGAAAAGATACTTTCTTTTAATATAATTACTCTTTTAGAAACCGCATTAAAATTCATATTTGGCTTTCTAGCTATATATATGGAAGCTGATATTACCCTTGTTATATTAGCATTTGCATTACCATCAATAATTACGTCTCTCTTTGTATTACCCCTTACTAAAACAAAAAGTGATATTCAACCAACTAAAGAGATTAAACTTAATTACAGACAAATATCTCTAATCTTTGTTACATTCTTTCTCCTAAATGTACCCTTTACGCTAGATTTAATACTTGTTAATCCAGAAGTAAGAGCATCATATGGTGCTCTATCTTTACTTGGAAAGATTGTATATTTTGGATCAGTCACAATAGCGAGCCTTATGATTTCTAAACTTGCTAATTCAAAGAAACATTTAAGAAAAAGAACACTATTAATTTCATTAGTTGTATCAGGATTAACAGGAATCACTATTACTGGAATATACTGTCTATTTTCTACAGAAATCGTAAATATCGTATTTGGGGGAATGTATTTAGATATAGTGGAGTATTTAGTTCCATATGCAATAGGTATGACAGCATATGCCCTTTCATATATGGTCATTACATCATTACTAGTAGATGATTCATATATCCATATATATTTCTTAGTATTTGTTACACTTCTTCAGATTGTACTTTATCAAATGAATAATACCACCTTATATGATGCTGTGATAAATCAATTTATCGTTTACGGTGTACTGTCTCTTTTCGTATTTCTTATCTTAATTTTTTATATTTTCAAAAAAAATGGGAAAGAATCTAAAGGTAGTACTTAAAGAAGAAGGAAAAAGTTTTAAAGATTTTGCTATGAAAGGAGATGCCATTACCTTAGCTATTGGTGTAATCATTGGTGTTGCATTTAAAGATTTAGTTGATTCCTTAGTAAACAATATATTTACCCCCCCTATTGGTTTTCTAACTGCTAAATTAGATTTCTCTCAACTGTATATTACACTTGGTAAAGAGAGGTTTGATACATTAGCAGAAGCCCAAGCAGCTAATGCAGTTGTACTTCAATATGGATTGGTATTGAATGCAATAATAACATTCATTATTACAGCCTTTATCCTTTACTTAATAGTTAGAGCTATGAGTAAGGCATTTGAGAGAGAAAAGAAAGCAGAGGCAAAAACTACTAAACCATGCCCATACTGTTTATCAGAAATACCAAATAAGGCTAAGAAGTGTGCTTACTGTACCAGTGTTGTTAAGTAAGTAACTGGACAATAGTAGACTCGAACTACTGACCCCTACAATGTGAATGTAGTGCTCTAACCAACTGAGCTAATTGTCCATCACCCTATTGTTGTGGAGTATTCTCTGGTGGTTTGTTGTTTAACCCTTTTGTTACATTTAAGAGTACATACCCACCAAAAAGTAGTACTACTAGAAGTATTCCAGAGAGTACGTTATGTGCAATTAAAGCTACAACAATACCAAGTATTATACTCCCTACTGCTACCATCAAATACTTAAGAAGATCCATGTTACGTAGACTTAAGTTATTAATAAAATATATATTAAAAAAGAAATAAAGACAATCAACTACTGTATAATATGATATGAAAAATACATATATCCTTTCAATATTGGATGGAACAGAAGATTTTGTCTTAAAAGAACTTTTAGAGAAGTTTCCTAATGTAGAAATACAATCTCAAAAAAGTAAAGAGATTGTATTTAATACAGAGGAATCAAAAATAGAAATATTTAGGAAATTGTACTCTCCCACACATATACAAGGAGATGGTAAAAAATTAAATCTGTCTAAGAGAAATTGGAGAAAATCTTTTGTACCAGCAGGTATAAATCCATCTTTAGCATATATTATGTGTATGATTGCTGATTTAAAAGAAGATGACATTGTTCTAGACCCATTCTGTGGAGCATCTGTAATACCAATAACTGCACTTAAATATTTTAATGTTAAGAGAGTAATATGTTCTGATATAAGTGGAGAAGCTATTAGTAAGAGTGAGTTTAACTTTGTTAGTACAGGTTTAGAAATTAGTAAGTACAGATTATATAGGAGTGATATAAACAAACTAAGAATTAACAAAAGGAATATAGATAAGATAATTAGTAATCTACCATTTGGTATTAGAGTTGGTAATCATAAAGATAATATTAATTCATATATAGGTTTAGAGTCTTTAGCAAGTAGAGTTTTAAGAAAAAAAGGTAAGATTATTATCTTAACTCAAGAGAAAGCTTTAGTAAGAAAAGTATTTAAAAAAGATATTTGGAAAGTAAAAAGCATTATTAGAGTAAATGAAGGAGGATTACTACCTGAAATATTTGAAATTAGTAGGAATTATTAATACCATAAAAACCATAGTGTTATAATCAAAGAATCAATTATTCCCAAGAATAAAAACCCCATCTGTAAATAATGCTGCCAGAATCTAGCTTCTAATTTTACTCTATTATCTTCCAATATGTATTCCGGATATTTGTCATCTGTGGTCTTTCCAGTATCAAGAATATATTCATTCATTTTCTCAGATCTTCCTTGATAATATTCTCCAGATTTATTCATGAAAAGATGTATTCTTAATACACTCCAAACTCCAAGACCTAAGGAGAGAATTAAAAATATTAAATTAAAAGTAATAAATATTTTCAAAGGATCTTGAATTTCTTCTGTATTAATTTGGAACCAAATAACATTAAAACCAAGGAGAAAAATGGATATTTGTATTGAGAGATTTATGATTTGGAAATAATAGTTACGACCCTCTAAAAGATATTCTTCACCATATCTTTGCCATCTTTGGGCTGAAGTTTTAAAATCCAAATTTGCCATTAATCTCCACTACTAAAAATGGTGGGCGATATAGGATTCGAACCTATGACCCCTTCGGTGTAAACGAAGTGCTCTAGCCAGCTGAGCTAATCGCCCTAATCAATCTGCCGAGGACAGGACTTGAACCTGCAAGGGATTTAACTCCCACTACCACCTCAAGGTAGCGTGTCTGCCAATTTCACCACCTCGGCTTAAGTGGTGATATTCTAACAAAAAACAGTATGTTTTTAAATAACAGTATTAAAATCCCTCCCATTATAACAAACTCTTTGCAAATTTGTTTAAACTAATGCACAATATATAAAGATAAATTACAAGAATAAAAATATGAAAATTAAAAATATCCACGCTATTGAAATACTAGACTCAAGAGGAATACCCACTATATCGACAGAAGTAGAGCTATGGAGTGGAGATAAGGCTAAGGGAGAAGTACCCTCTGGAGCCTCTACTGGAGAAAACGAAGTATTAGAACTACGAGATGGAGATATGCAAAGATATAATGGAAAGGGAGTACATAAAGCTGTTGAGATAGTAAACACCATTATTAAAGATGCCGTAGTAGATAAAGAGTTTGAATCACAGAAAGCATTAGATGAGTTCTTAATACAACTAGATGGTACAAAAAACAAATCTAAATTAGGAGGAAACTCAATACTCTCTGTATCCATGGCCTTCTGTAGAGCTGTATCACAAAGGATTGGGTTGGAACTGTATGAATATATTGGAATGATATATTGGGACAAGGAGTATTCAGAAGACAAATTCAAATTACCAATGCCACAAATACTTTTAATGGAAGGTGGAAGGCATGGTAATTGGAGTACTGATATCCAAGAATATATGATTATCCCTAAGGAAAATATATTTCCAAATTTTAAAGAAACATTAAGAGCAGGAAGTGAAATATTCCATAGTATACACAATATATTAGATGAGAAAGGATACTCTGTAGGAGTTGGGTATGAAGGAGCATATGCACCAAAAGAAATACAATCAAACAAAGAAGCATTAGATATATTAGTAATGGGTATAGAAAGAGCAGGATATACTCCAGGCAACCAATTTGGTATAGCACTAGATATTGCATCTTCAGAATTTTTTAACAAAGAAAGTAAAAAGTATGAATTAAAAAGAGAAAACAAAATTCTAGATAGTAGTGAGTGGTTTAATATTCAAAAAGAATGGTATTCACAATACCCTACCTACTCCATTGAAGACCCTATGGATCAAAACTCATGGGAGGATTGGAGTATGTTTGTAAGAGAATTGGGAAATGTATACCAAGTAGTAGGTGATGATTTACTAACTACAAATACAAATTTAATACAAAAAGGTATAACAGAGAAAGCTATGAATGCTGTCCTTATCAAATTAAATCAGATTGGAACAGTAACTGAGACATTGAATGCAATAAAGATGACACAAGACAATGGTATGAAAGCAGTTATTTCTCATAGAAGTGGAGAAACAAATGATACATTTATTGCTGACTTAGTAGTAGCTACATCAGCTCAACAATCTAAGTTCGGAGGACCAGATAGAGGGGAGAGATTGGCCAAATACAACAGACTACTTGAGATAGATAATATCCTTTA
>LBOT01000010.1 GCA_000989675.1 candidate division WS6 bacterium GW2011_GWE2_33_157 | reverse complement strand
AAAAGATTTTTTAGTTGAGGTATCTGTAATTAACATTAAAGATGGTACAGAAATAACTCTTACTAACAAAGAATGTAAATTTGGATATAGGGATAGTATTTTTAAACATGAACTAAAAGATTCTTACATTGTAAAAAACATTACACTTAATTTAGAAAAATATAATGGTCATATAGATGATAAATATCTTCAATATGCTGGGATAAAGGAAATGGCTGATAATCAAAATCTTAGTTTAAATTCTCTTTACAAAATAATTGCTGATATAAGAAAAAGCAAATTACCCTCAATAGAAAAGTATGGAACATGCGGAAGTACATTTAAAAATCCCCAACTACCTATTGATGAATATGAGAGATTAAAAGAACAGTTTCCAGATTTACCTATGTACAGTACAGAAATAGAAAATATTGTTAAAATACCTGCAGCATATATATTGGAAAAGCTCGGATGGAAGAATAAGAGGGTGGGAGATGTTGGTACTTGGATATATCATCCTTTAATTGTAACAAACTATGGTAATGCTACAGGAGCAGAGATCCTTTCATTTATTAAAGATATGCAAACTGATTTCAAATCTAAAACTAATTTAGACTTAGAAACAGAAATTAATATTGTTTAATATATAAATATGTCAAACTTAATAGTAAGAGGTGGTAATAAACTAATAGGAGAAATTACTCCTGCAGGGAATAAAAACTCTGTGCTACCAATAATCTGTGCTACATTGCTTACAGATGAACCTGTTGTAATAAAGAATTTCCCTGAACTAACTGATGTAGGTAAATTGGTTACACTAATGGAACAATTAGGTTCTAAGATAGAGTGGGATAAAGAGAAACAAGAAATAAAGATAGATAATTCTAAATTCTGTGATTCTTTTGGGGAAGAAGGATTTCCTCTGGGCATGAGAGGGGCTATACTCCTGCTGGCACCACTCATTCATAGACATAAGGTATTAGAAGTTAAACAACAAGTTGGTGGATGCTCTCTCGGTATTAGAGAAATAGATCCTCATTTGGAGGTGTTAGAACAACTAGGGGCAAAGATAAAGAATGGTAACAATATTACCATAGAGGCAAAGAATGGACTTAAGGGTAATTCTCTTTGGCAAGACTACATGTCTGTTACAACAACTGAGAATTTCGCTATGGCAGCTTCTCTTGCTAAAGGAACTTCAGTTATGGTAAATGCAGCATCTGAACCTCATGTTCAAGATCTATGTAATTTCTTAGTAAGTATGGGAGCAGATATTGAGGGAATAGGGTCTTCAACACTTACCATTAATGGCGTAAGTAAATTACATGGTACAGAATTTACAGTGTCTTCTGATCATCATGAAATAACTACATTACTAGCACTTGGAGCTATGACTGGTGGTCAAGTGAGGGTAACCAATTCTATACCTCATCACTTTCCATTAATAAATAAAACTTTTGAGAAATTTGGTGTAAAAATTAAATACGACGGAGATACAGCATATACAGATAAAAATGTTAAATTAAAAGTGGTAGAACCATTCACAAAAAATTTACTTCAAAAGGTAGAAGCTGCACCATGGCCATACTTTCCCACAGACCTATTACCACTAATGATGGCCCTTGCTGTAAAAGCAGAAGGTAATAGTATGTTCTGGAATAAATTGTATGAAGGTGGTTTATTTTGGATCCCTGAAATGATTAAGTTTGGAGCACATATCGTTATGTGTGACCCACATAGGGTAATAATATTTGGTGGTAAAGAACTTAAGCCAACAGAAGTAGATGCTCCAAATATTATAAGGGCTACAGTTGCTCTCCTAATGGTAGCTCTTACAATAGAGGGGGAATCAATTATTAATAATGCAGATACAATTAAAAGGGCTCATCCAAACTTTGTAGAAAATCTCCAGAAATTGGGTGCAGATATTAAATGGGCTAACTAGTAATATATAATAAGAAACATATTCAATTCTTGTATATTAGTAACCTTTCTCTATAATCATAAAAGTGTAGCTATCAGGTAGTAACATTTTCTTCCCCTATATCCATATACTTCTAAAGTATAGTATTTCTTCATGTATAACTAAGCTTGTAGTATTTCTCTCTTGACCACTTATCTAAATAAGTGATACATTAATGGCAGGAAGTGGTAAAAAGTGGTAAATAATGATAATATGATTCTATGATTATAGGAGAGTATAGAAGCAAGATTTCTGACAAAAAAAGAGTTTCACTTCCAAAGAAATTTAGGAATGAATTAGGTGAAGAAATAATATTAACAAGAGGATATGAGGACTCGTTGATATTAGTTAATAAAGGAATGTGGGAAAAGATAGCTAAGGATGTAATGGATGGCTCTTTTATAAATAAAAATATTCGTGATACAAGCAGATTTCTGGTTGGTGGTGCAAAAGAAATAACCATTGATGGACAAGGAAGATTCTTAATTCCAGACTCACTTTTAGAACATGCTACTCTAAGTTCAGATGTTGTATTCATTGGGTTAATAAATTGGGTAGAACTTTGGGACAGAGAGAAGTGGGAACAAAGGCTCAAATATCTAAAAGAAAATGGTGATGAGATTGCACAAGAGATTAGTAAAATGAACAGTAAAGAATAATGGAGAAGATACATATTCCAGTACTACTAAATGAAACAATTACAGCACTAGATATTAAACCAGACGGTTTTTACGTTGACTGTACACTAGGAGATGGAGGACACAGTTTTGAAATATTCAAAAAGTTATCTTCTAACGGTTTGCTACTTAGTATTGATCAAGACCAACATGCAATAGATTTTGTAAAAGATTTCTACAAGAAAGAAATTAAACAGAATTGGAAAATACAAAAATCCAATTTTTCAAAGATAGAAAATATTGTATCAAGCTATAACAGACAACCAGATGGAATAGTAATGGATTTGGGACTCTCTTCAAGACAATTAGAGGAATCACATAATAGAGGGTTTAGTTATCTAGAAGAAGATGAACCGCTAGATATGAGAATGAATGAAGAGTTGGGAGTAAAAGCAAAAGATTTACTGGTAGTACTAAGTGAGAAAGAATTAAGTCATCTTTTCTATTCATACGGAGAAGAGAAATTTTCTGCGAAGATAGCACATGCAATTAAAAAAGAAATTACGAATATTAATACGGTTGGAGATCTTACAAGACTTGTCTATAGAGTTGTGCCGGCAGCTCATCAAAGTTCTAAGAACCCTTCACGCAGGGTCTTTCAGGCCCTGCGTATTGTGGTAAATGATGAATTAGATTCTCTTAGAACTGGACTAGACAGCTCTTTTAAGCTCTTAAAACCAAAAGGAAGAATATGTGTAATATCCTTCCATTCACTTGAAGATCGAATAGTGAAAGATTATTTTAATAAAATTGCTGACGGCGGTGAAGGAAGTCTACTCAACAAAAATATAATAGCCCCAACCGATGTTGAGATAGAGCGAAACCCAAGATCCGCTTCAGCGAAATTAAGAGTTTTAATTAAGAATTAAACTAGTAACTGCCCAAATGAGAATACTTGATAAAAAGAAACATTCCATAACATCCGTATTACTAATATTTTCTTTTGTTGTTTTTGGAGTATCACAATTAGTTGTAAATTCAATTCTAACTCCACTTGGAACAAAGCTTCAATCATTGAATACTGAAAAGGAATATCTTCTAGAAGAGAATAGATCCATATCTGAAGATATAGCAAAGAGTAGTTCAATAAAGGTTGTTGAAAAACTTTCTGAAAAGAAACTTAATATTGCACAAAACAGAAAACAAACTGTTGTATACATAGAGGATAAAAGCTTAGTTGCTAATACCTTAAATGAGTAGTCTAAACCGGTTGCACGGTTCAAAACACAAAAGTAGAAAATCTTCCGTAGGAGCAAAAATACAAAGAGATAACTATAACTTTGTAATGATTGCTATTACAATTCTAGGGTTAATAGTATTGGTACAAGCATTTAGATGGCAGGTACTTGATTCTGAACGTTTTAAATCAATGGCAAAACAACAGTATCAAGATAATGATACACAAGCAGCAGAGAGAGGAAAGATATTAGCAAGTGATGGTACAGTACTAGCAGTTGATCAACCAACATGGAATATATATGCAACACTAAGTACAAACGAAAATGAACGCGATTTGTTTTTTAGTAAAAAAGACCTCTTTGTTTCAACTGTTTCTTCTATATTAGCAGTAGAGAATGAAACCATTGCAAGTAAGATTACAGAAGATTTTGTATATGCCCCACTTGCAAAGGATGTTGATACTGAAAAAAAGAACGCACTTCAAAAAGCAAATATATTTGGAGATGATAAGACAGATAGATCTGGATTTGGTTTTTACTTTGAAAGAGGAGTAAAAAGAATATATCCAAACGGAGAGTTATCATCACATGTACTTGGCTTTATCGGAAAAGATAGTGAAGGAAATGATTTAGGACAATATGGAATTGAAGGATTCTATGCAGGAGATATTACTGGTAAAGAGGGGTATACATACGAAGAAAAAGATTCTAGTGGAAATACAATTCTAACATCAGAGTATGAACCTGTCCTACCAAGATCAGGTAAGGATTTTACTCTAACAATTAAGCCCTCAATACAAAGTAAGGTTGAAAAGATATTAAAAAAAGGAGTAGAGGACACTGGTTCTAAAAGTGGAACCGTCATAATCATGAATCCACAAACGGGAGAGATACTCTCAATGGCTAATTATCCAACATACAACCCTAATGAATATTGGAAAACTTCTGATCCATGGGTATTTAAAAATCTCGCAGTAGCTGATGTCTACGAGTATGGTTCAGTACAAAAACCTATTACCGTAGCAATAGCATTAGAATCAAAGGCCGTAGATAAAGATTTTAGATGCAATGATCCAACAGGATATTTAGATCTATTTCAAGCAACTGGATATGATGACTTAAAAGGAAGAAAAATATACACATGGGATAGAACCCCAGATGGTGATCAGGATCTAGCAGATATGTTGAAAAATTCCAATAACCCATGTATTGCTAGAACAGCATTAAAAATTGAACCCGATTATTATTACTCTAAATTAAAAGAGTTTGGAGTAGGTGAGTTTATAGGAGTAGGTCTACAGGAAGAGAGTAATAACCCATTAAAATCATTTTCAGAGTGGACTAGATTAGACATCATTACATCATCTTATGGGCAGGGTGTATCATCAACACCATTACAAGTTATCTCATCAATAAGTACATTAGCAAACCATGGTAAAAGAATGAGACCTTACATTATTTCCTCTATCTCAGACAAAAAGGAAACTATTACATATAGTCCAAAGGTGTTATCTGAACCAATATCTGCAGATACTGCAGATACTGTAGCGGAAATGATGACCCATGTTATTGAAGATGGTGGTATTAATAAAAAATATATTGAATTACTTCGTGACTACTATATCGCAGGTAAGACAGGTACAGCACAAGTAGCAAAGAAAGATGGGCAGGGATATGAAGAAGATAAGACAATTACAACCTTTGTCGGATTTGCACCAGCAGATGATGCCAAAATGATAATGCTTGTTAGACTAGAAGAACCTAAAAATAGTGAGTTTGCATCCTCAACGGTTGTACCACTTTGGACCGATATATTTTTAAATATTGTTAATGACCTAGAAATAGAAAAGAGAAATTGAGATAATAATAAATAAGTTTGTAAAAATTACAATGACAGACATTCTAAAAGAAAGCCTTAACTACCTTCTAGCCTCAACAATTATCTCCATTATATTTGCACCAATAATGATTGGAATACTTTACAAATTTAATCAAGTTAGTGGACTAAAGAAAACCAAATTAGGCTCAAGAAAAGGAACAAACTCCATCTTCATGAGAATAATGAAATCGAATGAAACCAATGGTACACCAAATATGGGAGGTATACTCATATGGATAATCGTTCCACTAATGACATATATATTCGCACCACTAACACCACAGTTACAAGTTCTTTTAGTTGGTTTCATGCTATTTGGTTTATGGGGATTTATAGATGTTGCTATATTTACAAATGGATTTAAAAACAATCCGAAGATTAAAGCAATGCAAGAAACTTTTGAGTGGAGACTTGGGAAACTTACTGTTGCAGTATTATTAAATATAGGGATAATGCTACTACTTTATAATACAGGAGAGTTTCAATCAGTAAATCTACTAAATATATTGGCTATATCTATATCTCCTGCACTACTTGTTTTGATAGCAATAGTTGGACAATTTGCAATCTATTCAGGGGAACTTACAGATGGATTAGATGGATTAATGATTGGTATTTTTACAATTATTACATGTTCCTTATCTGTATTATTAATTGTACAAGGACAGTATGAATTCTTACCATTCTTAGGAATCTTACTTGGTGTAGAAATAGTAGATCTTTACTTTAATATTCCACCCGCAAGATTTTGGAATGGTGGGCCTGGGGCAATGCCAATATCGTTCGCACTGTTTTTCATTGGACTTGTTACTGATAACTTAATACCATATTTCCTTATGTCATCTATTACATGGCTAATTATGTTATCAAGTGCGCTACAGATGTTTAGTATGAAATTCTTTAAAAGAAGGATATTTAAAATAGCACCTATACATCATCACTTCCAAGCAGTAGGATGGCCACAATACAAGATAACAATGAGGTTCTGGTTATTCACACTATTTGTATGTATTCTTGGAATATATGTAGCCCTACTTTAAGCAGCTATTCTCTTTCTCACAACTACTTTTGCCAGATTTACACTGGCAAAGAAAACAACCATCAGAAGAGTTATAAACATCACCATCATTTCTTATATATCCCTCATATGTACAATTATTAGCAGGATATATTGAATCAAATTCGTCTTGATAGTAGATTTTAAACTTGTCATTCAGTTCTCTATTGAAATTCCCTATATAGAATGAACCCTCTGTTAAACATACCTTATTAAAAGATTCATCTAATACATTTGTCCCTATTGTAAGTGTCAATCTATCTTCTTCTAATTTATAAAAACCTATCTGCGGAGCAGATATACTATCCTCATTACACAGGGAATTTGTTTCTAATGTAATCTTTAATCCCCCCCCAAGTTGAGAGATATCTACAAATTTAACATTCTTAGCTTCTAAATCTCCACCCTCTACAAAATTAAGAAAGTTATATGAAAATAGAAGACCAGTTGAAACAAATTCACTAGAGACTATACTCTGAGCATTTTGTTCATCACAAACAACCACTCCCTCATTGTTACATATACAATTCTCTCCTAAGTCACTACCATTAACACATTTCTTCATACCTATCGAATCTTCCAAAGATACGATAAATATTCCAATAGAAGAAAAAAGAAGACAGAATGTAATAATTATTAACCAATTAGCATACCACTTACTTTTCATAACAGCACAATTCTATTACATTACATATATAAGATTTTACAATCCCCATTATACATCAAAATCTATGTTAAAATATCTACATGCATGATTCACATATACACATCTCAATGAGTCCACTAAAAGAAAATATGTATGGAGATATACAGGAATTCATTGACTTAAACGGCAAGAAAATTCTAGCACAGACTACAGATATTACCGACTATCAAGATACTATAGCTTTAACAGAAACGCTAAATAAGAAGTTTAAAAACATAGTAGATCTTGCGATAGGAATACACCCAAACGTTTTTGAAGAGGGGTGTATGAACAACCAACTAGAAGACTTCGACTTATATAAATACTCTCAAAAACAGATTAACCTCTTTGAAGAAGTATTAAAAGAGAATATTAATAAGACAAATGCAATAGGGGAATGTGGATTAGATTATTACAACATGTACCTTTATGGGAACTTTACTAGTATTCAAATTGAAGAACTAAAGGAAATTCAAAGAAGAGCATTTAAGAAGTTATGTCAGTTAGCAAAACAGTATGACCTACCCATGAGTATTCATGCTAGAGCAAAAGATGGAGATAACAGTTGCGTTAAAGATGCACTCACTATACTTGCATGTGAAGGGAAAGGCTCTATAAGAGGATGCTTCCACAGCTACACGGGAAGTAAAGAAATGTTAAATAGTATCTTAGATTTAGGAATGTATATTGGCTTTAATGCAATTGTTACATACCCAAATGGAGAAAATGTAAGAGAATTAGTCAATTTAACTCCAATAGAGAATATCCTTCTTGAGACTGATGGACCATTTCTACCGACTCAAAGAGTAAGGAAAGATAAGAAAATACAAAAAAGATATGGAAGACCCTCATTAGTAAAAGATATAATAGAAATCATTGCAAAGATAAAAGATACAACATATACCAATATTGAGAGTATAACTGATAATAATTACACTAAACTTTTTGAGAAAAAGGTGAAATCATAACTACAAATTCCCCATGAGGATGTGTATCAAATTCTCTACCTTTTAGTAAGGAAATCAAATCTATAGCCTCACCTGTTAATACTTCTTCTCTTAATTTTGTTAAATCTTTTGCAAGTACAACGGTATTTTCCTTTATACAGTCACCTATTATTGATAACAAATCTATTACTCTTTTAGGAGATTCATACACTACTACTGTACAACCAAGATTTAAGTATTCTTTAAGAATATCTTTTCTTCTACTATCTGACTTTGGAAGAAAACCTAAGAATGCAAACTTGTCAGTAGGTAAACCACTAATAGAAAGAGCAGCTATTAATGCACTAGGACCTGGGATACTCTCAACAATATATCCCAATTCTCTTAACTCTTTTACTAATTTAAAACCAGGATCACTAATAAGTGGAGTACCACTATCTGATATCAATGCCAAATTTAATCCGATATCTAATTTCTCAATAATCTTTGATATCATTCTACCGTGATTTTGGTCTCTATAAGAAATAAGCTGAGTAGGTATATCATATCTGTTAAATAACTTCTTGCTCTCTCTTGTATCCTCTGCAAGTACAAAAGGTACAGACTTAAGTATCTCAACAGCCCTATATGTCATATCACCCAAATTACCAATAGGTGTAGCCACTATATATACTCTACCTTTGTTCATAATATTTTTTTTAAACATTAATTACTCTTTTTAGAACATCTTCCTTCTTGCCTTCTACAATATCAGTACTAAGTACTACTTCTGATACATTGAAATCCCCTATGGATATTCTTCTTAACTTTTCTGCTGTTGCAAAAGCATTAAGTGATATCCCCAAATCATTTACTAACGTCCTAACATATGTACCTGTTGAACAGGAAATTCTTAAAGTAAATTTAGGATATTCATAACTTAATATCTCGAAATTGGATATAAATATATCTTTAGGTTTCAATTCTACACCCTCTCCTTTTCTAGCAAGGTCATATGATCTAATACCTTTTACTCTTTTTGCAGAAAATGCAGGAGGAGTTTGAGATATATTACCAATGAACTTCTCTTCAATTATCTCATTTATCTCTTCTAACTTAGGAACAACTGTCTCATTTTTACTAATTACCTCTCCCGTTATATCCTGCGTATCAGTAGCAATTCCAAATACACCACAAACTGTATATGTCTTTTCATATGTATGAAATGTCTCCATCATTTTTGTTGCTTTACCAAAAAGGATAATTAAAAGACCGGTAGCAAAAGGATCTAGTGTACCAGCGTGTCCCATCTTAAACCCTTTACCAAGTATTTTTTTTAACTTTCTAATCACATCATATGATGTAATTCCTTCCTCCTTGTCTATAAGTAAAATTCCGTCTATCATATACATATACATAATTTAAACTATCCAATTATCTCATATGCCAAACGGATTAGCACTTGCAATATCTCTTTTGGTAATACTGCTATTTTTGGCATACATAGTTTCAATCATTCTTAATTTCTTCACTCCCTTTTTTACAACCCCAAACAAGGCATTAAAAAAAATAGTAGGTAAATTTAATTTAAAGCCTAATCAGAAATTCGTTGATTTAGGAAGTGGTGATGGTAGGGTGGTATTTCAAACATATTCCTTGTACAAATGTACGAGTGTTGGATATGAGATTAGTCCTGTACTTTCTCTCTTTGTTAAATTAAAGAAATTCCTCATATCTCCTTTTAATCCTAAAATACAGTTCAAAGATGAAAGCTTCTTTAAAATAAATTTAAGAGAATATGATGTTGTATATTGTTGTTTACCAAATGATGTCTTAAGTAATTTAGAAAAAAAGTTTAGTAAAGAACTTAAGAAAGGATCAGTAGTATACTGCCTAAGAAACGAATTACCTAAAAAGCAAGGGGAAAAGATTCGCGCAGGAGAAGAGGTGGTATACCGGTATACCTTCTAGTAATTTTGTATTCCTTTTGTTCTTAAACTGTATATAATGGTATACATGGGAGTATACGAACCGTTAGCATCAAAATATAGGCCATCCACATTAGACGATTTCGTTGGTCAAAAACATTTAATAGGGGAGAATGGTCCAATAAGAAGATTCCTAGAAGCAAAGAATATCCCTTCTATGATTTTTTGGGGGCCACCAGGTACTGGAAAAACAACCCTAGCATACATCATTTCTCAAAATCTGTATTACGATTTCTACAAGATGCAAGCTGTTGTAAGTGGTAAAGAGGCATTAAGAAAAATTGTTAAAATTGCAATGGCAAATCAACAGTACAACAAAAAAACTATTCTCTTTTTAGATGAAATACATAGATGGAACAAGGCACAACAAGACACACTACTTCCATATGTAGAAAAAGGAATAATCATTTTAATAGGGGCTACTACAGAAAACCCATCATTTACAATAAATAGTGCTTTGCTCTCACGAACAAAAGTGTTTGTGTTTAAACAACAAACAGAAGAGGATATTAGAAATTTCATATCAAAAGTAAGTAAGAAAGAATATCCAGATATAAAAATACCTAAAAGTAGTTTAGAAGCAATTGGGGAATTAGCAAATGGAGATATTAGATCTGCATTAAACATATTGGAGATGGTAACTACATTAGCAACTGCTAATGCTAAAGAGGGAGAGAAGGTAAAGATTACAAAAGAACTCCTCTATGAAGTAGTACAAAAACCCATATATTATGATAAAAGTGGAGAAGAACACTTTAATATAATATCTGCCATTCATAAATCAATGAGATCTTCCAATGCAGACGCAGCGGTATATTGGGTAGGTAGAATGTTACAAGCAGGGGAAGACCCTTTATACGTTGCAAGGAGATTACTTAGATTTGCAAGTGAAGACGTAGGAAACAGTGACCCCCAGGCAGTAATATTGGCAAATAGTGTATATGAATCCTGTCAAAAACTTGGTATGCCTGAGTGTGAGATATTTTTAATTCAATTAGCAATATATCTTTCTAAAGCCCCAAAGGATAACAGTGCATATGTTGCCGAAAATATGGTTAAAGAAGATATTGAAAGATTTGGTAATTTACCTGTACCTCTTAATATTCGTAACCCAGAAACCAAGCTTATGAAAGATTTGGGATATGGTAAGGGATATGAATATGATCACGATTTAGAAAGTAAGAAATCAGACCAGCAGTGTTTACCAGACAAACTAAAGAATAGGAGATATCTAATTCAAAAGTAATCCTTTTAAAAAACTTTAACAGAATATATAATACTAGGGATGGATGTTTTAAAAGATGAGAAAATAATAAATAGAATACTAACTAAAGGAGTAGAACAAATACTTCCTTCTCCTGACGCACTTCGAACTCTCTTAATGTCTGGAAAAAGAATAAATGTATATCAAGGATTTGATCCAACAGCACCAACACTACACATAGGACATACAGTTGGTATGAGAAAGTTGGAGGATTTTAGAAAATTAGGACATCAAGTATCATTTGTAATTGGGGATTTTACAGCAAGAATAGGAGACCCATCAGACAAAACATCATCCAGAGTGAAACTGACAAAAGAACAGGTTGAATCTAATATGAAAACATATGTAGATCAAGCATCTCACATATTAGATATTTTTAATAAGGAAAATCCAGTAAAAATTGTATATAACGGGAAGTGGTTAGAACCACTTACATTTGGAGATATAATAGAATTAGCATCTCTTTTTACAGTACAACAAATGTTAAAAAGGAGTATGTTCCAAAAAAGATTAGAAGAGGATAAACCAATATACCTAAACGAATTCCTTTATCCGTTAATGCAGGGATATGATTCTGTAATGATGGATATAGATGTAGAAGTAGGGGGAAACGATCAGCTCTTCAATATGTTAGCCGGTAGAGATTTAATACTAAACAAATTACATAAAGAAAAGATAGTATTAGCAGGTAAATTACTTTCAACAGAAGATGGAACAAAAATGGGTAAATCAGAAGGAAATATGATTACTCTAAACGACAGTGCCAATGATATATATGGCAAAGTAATGGCCTTTACTGATAATCAAATAGTGATTGGTTTTGAAATACTTACGAGCTATGAAATGGAACAAGTAAAAGAGATATCAGATAGGTTAACCAATGGAGAAAACCCTATTATCCTAAAAAAACTTCTAGCATATGAAGTTACAAAAGATATTAAGAGCGAAGAAGAGGCACAGAAGGCACAACAATACTTTGAAAATGCCTTCCAAAGAAAAGGGTCAAGTGAAAGAGGTATATATACAGAGGGGAAAGATTATGATTTCCCTATAAAAGAAATTAACAAAGAAAATATAAATATAGTTGACTTAATAGTTGAGTGTGGAATTACAGATAGTAAGACACATGCAAGAAGGTTAGTAGAACAAGGGGCAGTTAAAATAGATGAAAACAAAATTTCTGACTGGAATCAAAACATATCTTTTAATCTAGAAGATAAGCACATTCTTAAATGTGGAAGACATGTATATCAAATGATTTACATACCAAAACCATAGGGATATAAACTAATTATGTTTAATCCCTTAAGGGGATTTTTCTTTTATGAATACAGAACAACTTAAAAAGAACCTAATAGAATCCAGTCCTAAATCATTCATATCTTTGATTAGTAAAGCCATTGACCTAGCTGAAAGATATCATTCGAATCAAAACAGGCTATCAGGTGAACCATATGTCAATCATCCATTAAGGACTGCAATTACACTTGCACAGATGGGACTGGAAACTAACACTATTATCGCCGGTTTACTACATAACAGTATTACGAACGCACCCTGGTTGAAAGAGCAAATAGAGAAAGATATATCTGAAAATTTTGATACTGATATTCTCTCCCTTATAAACTCTTGTAACAATATAAATAAAGCTACAGCAAGTTCTGATACTGAATATGAAATAATTACAAAATTCATACTCAATAGTTCTAAAGACTTAAGACCCGTATTAATAAAATTGGCAGATACCTTAGATAATGTAAGAACAATAGAGTATATGCCAGCTGAAAGATTAGGATCTAAGATACAAAAAGTCTTTAACATATATGGGCCATTAGCAGAGTATTTGAATCTTGATCAAATAAAGAAAGAATTAGAAGAAAGAGCATTACAAATATATAGACCAGAAGAGTATACCCAAATAAAAGAGAAACTTGAATTAAATAATTTTACAGAAGAAGTTAAGTACAAATACGTTGAATACTTAAAAGGAATACTTACAGATATATCACCAGCACCTACTGTATACGGAAGAGTAAAAAGTATTCACAGTATATACAACAAACAAAAGAAACAGCTAAAAGAAGGAGGAAGAATAGAGATATCTAACCTAAGAGACTTACTTGCATTTAGAGTAATAACAGATAGGAGTTTGACGACTATATCACACACCCAAAACCAAACGGATATAAAGCCTTACAAGGACCTGTTGTATTACCATCTGTTACAAATAATATAATTGAACTTCAAATAATCACTCATGATATGTATTACTACAATACATATGGACCAGCATCTCACATAGCATATAAAGAAAGTAAAAGTAGATATGCAAAACCAACAGACAAATATAATTGGGTAGAACAAGTTCACAATGAAATTGATAGCCATATAGCAAGAAGAGAACAGGAACAATCCATACCTATAAAAGTAGACATATTCCCATCCAATATATATGCATTCACACCAAAAGGAAAAATAATACAACTAGATATCAATGATACTGTAGTAGACTTTGCATTTAGGGTACACACTGATATTGGCAATAGTATGGTGTCTGCTAAAGTAAATTCTAAAGCAGTTAAGC
>LBOT01000009.1:14703-22227 GCA_000989675.1 candidate division WS6 bacterium GW2011_GWE2_33_157 | reverse complement strand
GAGTTATACAAATTGGCTGATTCAAATAATCTTTGGAAAGAGAGAATTGCAATTGTATCTACCTATGCCTTTATCAAAAGGGGGATGGTTGAGGATACTTTAAAAATTTCAAAAAGATTACTAAATCACAAACATGATTTAATACATAAGGCGATTGGTTGGATGTTGAGAGAGGTTGGGAAACGTGATACCATTGCTCTGAGAGATTTCTTAGACAAGAATTTACAATATATACCTAGAACAACATTAAGGTATGCAATTGAAAGAATGGATAAGGATGAGAGACTTAGATATTTAAATACTAAATAAATTAAATATATTAAAAATGAAAAAAACAATTTTAATTATGGCTGTACTTCTTCTTTCTTTTCAGACTACATATGCTTATTCCTTTAAAGATGTTAGTACACATAACTTAGAATCTGATTGTTGGATAGTATTTGAAGAGAATGTTTATGATATTACAGAATATGTACCATTAAACGATCTGGATATAGATATTAGAACTATGTGTGGTAAAGATGTAACAAGGGATATTGCTTCAACAGCTGTAGAAGGAGAAGATTATAAAACTAATACATACAATCTACTACAGCAATATTTAATAGGAAATATTACTTTGAACAATGGAAATACTCTAAATACATCTAAAGAGAATCCATACAACCTTGTTATTCCTCTACTTTTATCTATCATACTGTATTGGATTCCATATATGATAATAAAGACAACAAAGAAACTATCTTTATTAAAAGGATTTAATGGCTTCTGGAATACAATGTTATTTCTTTTTCTCCTTATCCCTACCTTTGGTTTTGGTATCCTTATGATATTGAAATATCATGTCCCTGCTCTATCCAATATACGTTTTAATTTCCTCTATTGGCATGTAGAACTATCTATCTTTATGGGAGTATTAGGAATAAATCACTTTCTTCAAAGGTTTCCAATGTACTTAACTCAACTTAAGAGAAGAAGAAATAGTTAATACTTTTAAGTAAAAATCAGTAGTCTCCATATGTGAGATATATTTAGATATTCAAAGTATCTAAATCTAGTAGTATAATCATAGTATGGAATATAAAGAAGAAAAAATTAGTAGAGAGTTGATAGCATTTTCGGATCAAACCATATTTGAATCTTCTCAGAGGACTGGAGAAGTAATTCGTGCAAACCCATTAAATTTCAATATTGAAAAATTACCTGATTCAATTCAACCAGAGCTATTAGAAACCTTGAGTATAATCCTTGATAAAACAGTAGCTGAAGATATATATACTGACACTACTGATGATGAGTTAAATGCTGTTAACGAAGCACTAAATCATAGAATAAAAAATTGGGGATGTGATATTAAAAGAGTTTTGGATGTAACTCTCCTATCAAAAATATTAACAAATAGAGAATATACAACTAAGTTAGTTAACAATGATTTACTTAGGGAGTTATTAACTAATAATCATACTGAAGATTTGTCATATATATGGCTTTCTTCATTGAGGCAGAAATTGGTCTCAGAGAAAGAGTAATATTGAACTTCTTTAGATATTTAAATATACTTTAAATATATTAAGTTTAAGTGAATATAAATATGTGGTACATACCATTAATATTAATTGGTGTTGTAGCTTTAGTACTAATTAATCTTTACAACTCTTTAATAAAACTAAAGATGGTTGTAAATGAGGCTAGCTCAGATATTGAGACATTTCTAAAGCAGAGATATGACATGATTCCAAACCTTGTTGAAATTGTAAAAGGTTATGCTAAACATGAAAAAGAGCTATTTGAAAATGTAGCACAACTAAGAACGAAAGCTATGGAATCAACTTCCTTAGAAGACAAGATGGCATTAGAAGGAGAGTTAGAAAAAGGTTTAGCAAAAATATTCGCTATTGCAGAAGCATATCCTGAATTAAAAGCTAATGAGAATTTCTTAAACCTACAAGCTAATCTTAAAGATTTGGAAGATGAGATACAGAAATCAAGAAGATTTTACAATGGTACAGTTAGAGACTTTAATACAAAGATAGCGGTATTCCCTAACAATCTAGTAGCAGGAATCTTTGGTTTTAAAGAATTCCCATTCTTTGAAGCAACAGAAGAAGAGAAAAAGAATGTTGAGATTAAGTTCTAATTCTTAACTCAATGAAGAAATTTAATATCCTCTTAATACTTCTAGGTATATTACTTTTTACATCCCCTACTTTTGCACAAGAGGATAATGAAAGAATTTTGGAGTATACAAGTGATATTGTTGTTAACAGTGATGCAACGATAGATATTAAAGAAGAAATTACGTTCGAGCCATCTTCAATAACTGCTAGGCATGGCTTGGAGTGGCAAGTACCATACATATATGCAGTAAGTGGAGCTAAAAGAAAAACAGAGTTAAAGATTAACAGTGTTGTATATTATCCATTAAGTAATCCAGAAGAGAAATCAAATAATATTTACTCAAGAAGAGATGAAAATGGTTGGGCAATACTAAGAATTGGAAATCCAGATGTATATATAGAGGGTACATATGTGTATGTAATAGATTACACATTAAAGTACTCAGCTATTTCATATTTTGAAGATAATGATGAGGTATATCTTAATATCATTGGTCCAGGATGGAATATACCAATTGAAAATGCATCGGCAAACATAAAATTACCAGGAGAAGCGTTAGATACAATCTGTTATACAGGTCCAGATGAATCTAAATTACAAAATTGTACTATTTCTAAGATTGATGACACTACATACACAGTAAAACCAAATACTGTACTACAACAATACGAAGGATATACTGTTGCAATTAAGTTATCAAAAGGTGTAATTGAAGATACAACTAAAGAGCAGTTAGTTTTAACAATATTAGCAAATATTGGAATTCTTCTTCCTATACCCATTGGAATATATCTATTCGGTTTTTTAAAGAAGAAATATAAGAATGAAAGATTAACAATTATTCCAAATTATAAACCAGAGAAAGATATGGATTCACTGCTCGCCGGTACACTTCTAACGGGTAGTTATAACTCAAAATATATTACTGCAGTCCTTATTGAATTGGCTACAAAAGGATATTTTAAAATACGAGAGTATGAAGATAAGAAGTATGAATTTATTAAAAAAGATAAAGATGGAAGTGATTTACCATCACATCTTAAATCTCTATTTGATGCAATATTCGCTCATGGTTTAATAGTTCCAATAAAGAAATTAACTAACTTCTACAGTACTGCTAATAGGGTATATGGAGAAGGATACCAGTATCTAAAAGATAATGATTTCTTATCTACAAAATCGATTACAACAAAAAGCATCTTTATTATACTCTCTATAATTCTTGTATTTACTCCTATTCTATTTGGCTATGCCTTTATTAATGTACTAGCAATTGGGTGGATGATAGGTTTCATTATTTCTGGAATTCTTCTTTTCATATTCTCTTTAGGTGTTGATATTAGAACAGAATATGGTAATAAAAGATATCATCATTTACTAGATCTTAAAATGTATATAAATACTGCTGAAAAACATCGTATAGAGTTTCATAATGATCCAAAAAAATATAACGAAGTATTTGAAAAGTTACTTCCATACGCAATGATATTTGGGTTAGAAAAGAAATGGGCTAAAGAGTTTGAAGATATATACACTCAAACACCTGAATGGTATGAAGGTAATTTTACTGCCTTTAATGCTTACTATCTTGCAAATACATTAGGTACATTTAATTCGAAAGTTGCAGCTTCTTCCGTCCCTCCTTCTAGCTATGGTAGTAGTGGTGGATTTAGATCAGGTGGTTGGAGCTCAGGTGGTTCTGGTTTTGGAGGTGGTGGAAGCTCTGGTGGTGGTGGAGGGGGTTCAGGTGGTGGTGGTTGGTAATATATATTAATATATCTGAATGGGTATACTAGACTTTCTAAGAGGTTCTACAATTAATACAACATCTTTCTCTCAACTACATAGAAAAATTGTAAATCTGAGATCGGGAAATCTGTATTACTTTCCATACAATTTACCTCAAGCTATACAATTTCCCTCTGATTTCTGGAAAGATTTAATAAATATATATAGAAAGACTAATACTGATGGATTAGAAAGAGCATTCTCTGTATTTTGGGCAGATGGAGAAGTTGTACTAACAGAAGTAAATACAGGGTCTAATAGGATGGTAAAAAGTGGAGGATCAATTCAAGTTAAATACTCTCATCATCCAACAAGAAAAGGATATGCAAGAAAGGAATTGTATTTAGATAACTCACTATTAAAAAGAAAAGATATCTTCTTTAAAGATGTACCTAAGAGTTTAGAAGTACAATATTTATTCAATATTCATACACATCCTAAACATACAAAGGAAAACCAAGAAATATATTACAATTTCTTCTCTGCTCAAGACATTAACTCTCTACTTTCATCTAAAGCAATTATAACTGGATTAGTAACAGACAAGCTTTGGTTACTTATCAGAACTACAGAAACACCATCAGAGATAATTAATCTTACAGATACTAAAGTAACCCCTGCATATGTGGAAGGGACTCTTCATATGGGTTTGTATAGGGCTGATTTTAATAAGAAAGCATATAGATACAATCTTATTAAAACCTAACTACTTTACTGTTACAGACTTTGCTAAATTCCTTGGCTTATCTATATTATTTCCTAATTCTTTTGCTAAATAGTAGGAAATTAATTGAAAAGGTATAACATTACTAATAGATTTCAACTCATTACTATCTGCTACCGTAATAAAGTAATCAAAACAATTCTCATCCTGTTTATCCCCTATACCAATTGTAATAGCTCCCCTAGCTTTAACCTCTTGTGTAGCTGATATTAAGTCTCTAACATTAGAATCATTTGAAATAATGGAGATAACTGGAGTACCCTTTTCTATTAAAGCTATTACACCATGTTTAAGTTCTCCAGCTGCAAAACCTTCAAAATGTTTATATGATATTTCCTTTATCTTTAATGCCCCTTCCTGTGCTATATGAAAGTTCTGTCCTTTACCAAGTATGAAGAAATGTTCTTTATCTTTCAGTACCTTAGTAATCTTTTCTATTTGTTTAAATGTTTTATTATTAAAGAAATCCTCTAGATTAGTCGAGAGTAAATATATTTCTTTTTTAGCTTCTTTATATTTACCAATTACTGTTTTAGAAAGTAAATATCCAAATGATATCTGAGATGTAAATACCTTTGTAGAAGCTACACATATTTCACTACCAGCATTAGACATAAAGAATGAATCTGAAAGCCTTGATAGGGTTGAACCAGGCATATTAATAATACTAGAGATATATACACCCTGCTTCTTTAATATCTCAATAGCTTCAAGTGTATCTGCAGTTTCTCCACTTTGAGATACAGCGATTACAGTATCATTCTTATCTATTAAATTTAAATATGATTCAGTCTCGTATGACTTAATAGAGATAGCGTTAAGGTTAGCAATCTTTCTTAAATAGTAAGCTATTTGATCTGCACTATATCCCGCAGTACCTGCTCCTATTGTATATATACTTTTAGATTTTTTTAATCTATCTACCAAAGGCTTAAGTTCTTTCTGAGAGTAATTTGTTGATTTCAGGATAGTACCTTTCTGTTCTACTATTTCTTTAATCATGTAGTGGTCATAGTCGCCTTTGTTTATTTCTATATCTAACTGTTTCTCTTCTCTTGGTTTTCTGTTTATATACTTCTCGGAATATATATCATATATCTTGTATTTATTATCTTTTATCTCAATTAACTCTCCGTTATTAATCTCAACAATATTTTGACTATATTGGTTAAAAGCTAATGGGTCTGATGCTAGATATACATCTTTCTCTTTTGTACCAAGTATAAGGGGACTACCATTTCTAATTGCTAATATTTGATCTTGTTTACTATCTAATACTATTACAGTATTCCTACCATCTAATTGTTTAAATGCTTTTACTAATGCATCTCTTAATGTCTTACTACTCTTTCTCTCATGTTCTACTAATTTAACAATTACTTCTGTATCTACCTGTGTTTTAAATACGTACCCTAAATTCTCAAGAGATTTTTTTAATTCAGTATAATTTTCAACAATACCATTTTGAGCAATTACAAAAGAGTTATCAGTTGAATAGTGAGGATGAGCATTAGTAATTGTTACTCCACCATGAGTGGCCCATCTAGTATGACCAACTCCAGTACTGACAGATTTTGATTCAATAGGTGACTTTTCAGGAAGATGTCCTACATCCTTTGTTGTTTTAATTTTACCATTCTCAATTGTACTTATTCCCCAAGAATCATATCCTCTATATTCTAATCTTTTTAATCCTTGATGAATTATATCGGGAGCATTTGAGCTACCCATGTATCCAAAAATACCGCACATATATTTAGTGTTTATATCTTATCTATGGGAATGTAAATTGAGATTCTTTTTGTATATTTGTAGAACTCATTTAGGTTGTTACAACAACCTGAAGGTATCCGCTGATTATTCGATATCCTTCGCCTCGTAGTCTATATAGACCCAGCCGCTTCAGTTAATTAATTCCCTCATCCATTATACATAGATTCTCAAGAATGTTAATTCTTTCTCTTAACTAAGGAAGCATAGTACAAGAGATTAAGAAGAGAACTTAAAAGGGCTGCCACATATGTAAAGGCTGCTGAGTAAAGAACCGATTTAGCACCAGAGATTTGATCCTTACCTAGTAATTTATATTTTTTAATAAGGGCTAAACCTCTTTTAGTTGCATCAAGTTCAATAGGGATGCTGATAAATGCAAATAGTGTTGATCCTGCAAAAAGGATTAATCCAATTTCGGATAGCTGAAATAATTGCAAAATAAGACCAAGGATAATTAGGATATATCCTACTTTAGAAGTAATATTAATTATCGGAACTAACCCAGTTCTTACTTTGAATAAAAAAGAAGAAGTAAATTTCTGTTGTACATGTCCAAACTCATGGGCTACAACAGCAATATCCCCTATTGAAGAATTCTTTGAAGATGTTGATAAGGATACAATATTTCTTTTTGGGTCAAAATAATCAGACAAAGCCTTACCCTTTATTTCAATATCAACAGGAAAATCTTCACCTTTCATAATTATCTCTGCCGATGATTCTCCTGTTTCTCCTGTACTAGACGGTATTTTAGAATACTTAGAGTACGAAGTAGAAATCCATATCTGTGCAATAGCTGCAAAGAGTAACGCAGGAAGTAAATAAAGATAGTAAATTGGGTCGTAAAACATATGAATATATAAAAGAGTTTAACTTTTACTTTCAAATGGGATATATAGAAGAAGAGCTATAACTGCTCCAATAGTTGCAGTTATTACTTGAATGTATCCCATTGAGGTTAAAAATATTTGAGGTAATCCTATTGTATCTATTAATATATTAACAACTATGTATAGGAATAGTGCTTTTAAAATAACACCTATCATAATGATAAGTGAATTCTTTTTTAAGGTTACAAAATATCCAAGTATACCGTTAGAAATCATTATAAAAGGCATAAG
>LBOT01000009.1:0-14613 GCA_000989675.1 candidate division WS6 bacterium GW2011_GWE2_33_157 | reverse complement strand
GGCTTCCCTATTATTAATGGTACAAAGAATGATAAGACATATATTGAATAAAGGAGTATCTTCTCTGTATTTAATCTCTCTCCAAACAGCTCTTTTTTTAATGTAGTAGATATTTCCATAAAGATAATTTAACATATACAAAGTAATATTTGAAGTAAAAACGATGGAATTTAACAAAGCAAAGAAAAGCCTATGTATGTTAGCACCATCCTTTGTATCAATATATGAATATCCTGATATTGTGTATAGATTAAGAGCATTAGGCTTTGATAAAGTTGTAGAAATAACCTTTGGAGCGAAAATGACTAACCTTTCTTACTACCAAATACTTAAAGAACAGAATGATAGAACATGGATATCATCTCCATGTCCTACTCTAGTTAATGTAATTAAAGGTAAATATCCTCATCTAATTAGAAATTTAGTTCCTGTTCATTCACCAATGGGTTGTATGGGATTAATAGTAAAGAAATATTTCCCAGGATATGTAAATGTATTTGTAGGTCCTTGTTTAACTAAAAAAATGGAAGCCCAAGAGTTAGATAGTGTAGATGAAGTACTAACATTTAAAGAATTAGACGAGCTATTTAAAAGTAAGAATATCCCAGAAAAAATTACTGATTCAAGATTTACAATTACCTTTGATAAATTCTATAACGACTATACAAAGATATATCCTCTCTCAGGTGGGCTGTCTGATACACTCCAATATGAAGACATATTAAAAAAGAAAGATATTCTTGTTACAGAAGGAATGGCAAATATCATTAAGATACTTGATGACTTTAAAGATGGATATTATAAAAATTATAAATTTCTTGATCTTCTTGCTTGTGAAGGAGGGTGTATAAATGGTCCTGGTATTGATTATAAATATCCAATTAAAGAAAGAATAAAGAGAGTAAAGAAATATAAAGAGTATGCTACAAGATATGAAAAAGATTTGGGTAGAACAGGAAAAAAAACACAAGCAGAAGGATTAGATTTTAGTAGAACTTTTTAGTAAAAATTCGTTTTCTTTAAGAATATAGCTATCTCCACAATCTCTTTGAACAGAAAGTACAGGTTGATTTTCTACCTCAATATTCGGATTATATAGAGGTTGAATACTGTTGTTAGCATCTGGCATCTCTTTCTGAAGCTCTATTGCAAACCTTTTTAAGTTATCTTCTTGTACAATATCAATCAGATAAACTAAATGTATAATCTCTAATTGCCTTTTAACATCTTTTGATTCTCTCCGAATCCAATCTCTACGCTCATATTTATCTTCTCCTAACTTACAAATTAATGTTTTGTACAAATCATTAACAGAGACATAAGACCAAGTATTACTGGTTTGTTCATAAGCTTCTTTTAAAATATTTCTATTTGTTAGATGAGATTCTTTTTCTTCCATGATATATTGATTAATAATTATTCTACTATATATCAACTATGAACCAATACATGAATATTGCCATATCACTAGCTAAAAAAGGAGTAAAAAGAGGCCATGGGGGTCCATTTGGAGCTGTACTTGTAAGAGATAACAAGGTAATTGCAAAGGCATACAACACAGTACTTAAAGAACATGACGCAACCTGTCATGCAGAGATTAATGTAATCAGAATTGCATCTAAGAAGCTAAAGAGCTTTGATCTTTCTGATTGTGAAATGTATACCACAGGAAAGCCATGTAAGATGTGTGAGGCAGCTATTAATTGGGCAAAGATAAAGAAAATATACTACGGTAATACATACAGAGATGCTCTTAATATGGGATTTGATGATGAGAAAGGAAATAATAATCATTTACATATGGAGCGTATAGATAGCTGCGAAACAGCACAATTAATAGAATTTTGGACATCACTTAGTAAAAAAACTATCTATTAACCTTTGACAAATTTAGGATAAGCTATTAATCTATTGAATAACCTATATACTTTCATTCATGCCTAAATATATATTTGTATCTGGAGGTGTAATTTCTGGTATCGGTAAAGGAATATCTGCATCCTCAATAGCTTTCATTCTTAAATCCTACGGTTTTAAAATCAATATGATAAAGGCAGATCCATACCTTAATGTTGATGCTGGAACTATGAATCCATTAGAACATGGGGAAACATTTGTATTAGAAGATGGTTTTGAAACAGACATGGACATAGGAAGCTATGAGAGGTTTGTAAACGAATCATTCTCTAGACCTAATTCAATGACCTGTGGTGCAATTTTAGAAAAAGTAATTAAAGATGAGAGATCTTTAGCATATGATGGTAAATGGGTTAGTTTGGATTATCACGTACCTGATGAAATTATTACTTGGATACGAAATGTTGCAAAAGAAAGTAAAGCAGATATAACTATTGTTGAAATTGGAGGAACAGTTGGTGAAATTGGAAATGGTCTTTTCTTAGAAGCTAACAAGATAATGAAAATTAAAAATCCTAATGATGTATTACATATACATGTCTCATATTTGCCTGTACCAGGAACATTAGGAGAAATGAAGAGTAAGCCAGTACAGATATCTACACAACTTCTTAATAGTCATGGGTTACATCCTGATTTCTTAATAGCTAGATCTGAATCTGGTATAGATGATGTAAGAAAAGAGAAACTTTCAAGATACTGTTTTGTTCCAGTAGAAAACATTATCTCTGCAAATGATGTCGATTGTATATATGATGTCCCTATTAACTTTGAAAAAGAGAATATTGGTAAGAACATATTAAAAAAGTTAGGATTAAAACCTAAGAGAACTACCCTTATGATAGATTGGGAGAAGAAAATAACTAAAATGAAAAGGATAAAGAGAGAATTAGATATTGGAATCGTTGGTAAATATTACAAAAGTGGTAAATTTGATTTAAAAGACTCATATGTATCAGTATTAGAAGCAATTAACCATGCTGCATGGGATAAAGGATTTAAAGTAAATATACATTGGCTAGTAGCTGATAACCTTTGTGAAGATAAGAAATTACAAAAAGATATATTAAAATTAGATGGGGTAATTGTACCTCAAGGATGGGGTAGTAGAGGAGCAGAGGGAAAAATAAAGGCAATTGAAATAGTAAGAAAGAATAAAATACCCTATTTAGGTCTTTGCTATGGAATGCAAATGGCTGTTATTGAATATGCTAGGAATGTATTAAATCTTAAGGATGCTAATTCTGAAGAAGTAAATCCATTAAGTAAGAATCAAGTTATTCACCTAATGGAAGAACAGAAAAAAAATTTAAAAGATGGGAAATTTGGAGGAACAATTAGATTAGGTGCATGGCCATGTAAAGTAGAAAAAGGAACTCTTTTGGAATCACTCTACTCTAAGTACAGTAACAACCTATTTAGTAAATTACCTACAGTAATGGAGAGACATAGACATAGATATGAATTTAACAATGAGTATAGAGAGAGACTAGAAAGTAAAGGATTAAAAATATCTGGTTTAAGTCCTGATGGTAATTTGGTAGAAGCAGTAGAATTAAGTAAGAAAACACATCCTTATTTTGTAGGAGTACAGTATCATCCAGAATTAAAAAGTAGATTTCTAGCTCCCCATCCAATATTTATGGGATTTATAGATGCATGTAGAAAAAAGGGTATGTAATATCAACTATCTCTTTATATACATTTTTATATCAACGATAACTGCTCTCTTTTCTGTTAATATTACAGGATTAAGATCTAAGCTATATATTTGAGGGTATGTTACTAACATCCTTTGTATTTTATCTATTGTTTCAATTAATTGGGTTTTTGCTAATGGGGATTTTCCTCTATATCCATTTATTATCATAGATACTCTTGTTTCTTCTAATTTGTTCTCTATATTTTTTATAGTTTCAGGTATTAATATATGCTTTATATCCTTGTGAACCTCTGTATATATTCCACCCTGTCCTATTGCCATTAAATGGCCAAATCCAAATCCACCTTTTTCGTAGATATCTAATGCTCCTTCTCTATTAGCACCTATAAAGAATTCTACTTTTGGTTCAATCATTTCTTGTATTAATATTTCTGGAGATTTTTTACCAATAATTTTTTCAATATTTGTAGATAGCTCTTCAAATTTACTTTGTAATTCAGATATTGTTCTAATATCTAAGAATATACCTTTGAAATCAGTTTTATGTGCTAAATCTTTTGATGTAGCTTTTATTGCAACAGGGAAGTGGTAACTTGCAAACTCTATTGCTTCATCAATATTTGCTGTAATCAGTTGAGAAGGTAAATCTAGTTTAAATTCTTTAGCAATCTTTTCTACTACATCATCAGGTAATATTGTAACTTCCTCTGTAGTTAATTTATTTACAATCTTTCTGTATCTTCCCTTGCCCATTAAATCAGAGATCTTTCTAACACTATATGTATTCTCCTTTACTACATACTCTGTAACTTTACTAATTAATCTCATACTATCCTCAATATTGTTTGAGACATACATACCATATGCTCTTAATATTTTATTTCCATCCTCTATATCTTTACCACCTAAGAAGCATGAAAATATTGGTTTAGATGTTTGTTTCTGTATATCAACGATACACTTTGCAACACCAACTATATCTGTAACAAGTTGTGGTGTAAGTATGACTACTAAAGAGTCAACTGCCTTATCTTCAAGCATAGTTTTAATAGAGAACTCATATCTATCTAAATGAGCATCTCCTAGTATATCTACTGGGTTTTTTACGCTAGCATTTAATGGAAGGAAACTACTTAACTTCTCTTTTGTCTTTTCTCCTATCTCAGCTACATCTAATCCAGACATCTCTACAAAATCAGTTGCCATTATTCCAGGACCACCTGCATTGGTAATAATTCCTACTCCTTTACCCTTAGGTAGCTTTTTAGCAGATACGACTTTAATCATATCAAACAGTTCTTCAGAGCTTTCAACCTTTATTAAATTCGCCTTCTCAATAGCAGCAAGAGTTGTATCATATGAGGTAGCAAGAGAGCCTGTATGGGAAGATATAGCTTCTTTAGCCCTCTGAGAGCTTCCAGGAGCAATAATAATCATAGGCTTATCTACCTTTTGTACTATTTCAACAAAATCTTTTCCATCAGTAAACTCTTCTAAATACAAAGCTATTGAGTCTGTATCTTTGTCCTTTTGTAAAAATTCTACTAATTCATTCTCAGATATATCAGCCTTATTACCAATAGAGATTACCTTAGAGAACCCTAAACCATCTCTACATGCCATATCAAGAATTGCAGTACAAAAAGCTCCAGATTGAGAAATAAAGGTTGTACTACCAAAGCCAGGATTACTTCTAGCAAAAGAAAGATTTAATTTAAAGGAATTATTAATAAAACCTAGTGTATTAGGACCTATTAATCTTATTCCAGCCTTTTTTAATTTGGTTGCAATTTTTTCTTCTAAATCTCTTCCATCAGGATTAACCTCTTTAAACCCAGAAGATATTATTACTACTGTAGATACCTTCTTTTTAATACAATCATCTACAATATCATCTACAAACTGAGAAGGTATTACAATACATACCATATCAAGTGATCCACCAATACTTAATATATCTGGGTAGCATGTTTTACCTTCAATATCCTTGTATTTAGGATTTACAGGATATACTTTTCCTGTATATCCTCCATCTATTACATTGTGATATATAACGCTACCTATTTTGCTTCTTTCTTGTGATACTCCAACTATAGCTATACTATTTGGAAAAAGGATATTGTCTTTCATTTTATTCTAGTTTAGATAATATATTTGAGATATTATAACCTTTTACCTCGTCAACTAATTCACTTTTTCTGTTTTTTCTATTTTTTAATAATGAATAATACTCTCTTCTCTTTTTGTTTTGATATATAACACCAGTATATATTCTTTCTTTATCTAATACATATCTTCTTGCTTTATTTATATCTGTACACTTTTCAATCTTTTTAATTTTCTCATTAAAGAAGGCCATATTACTCTCAGGATTATACGTAGGACATATTTGCATAATTTCTATTACACTAAAGCCTTTATGTTTAATACCTTCCTTAATTATATCTACTAACCCTTGAGGATCTCCACTATAGCCTTTAGCGTAGAATGTTGGGTTTAAACTTAATACTAATTCTCCGATATTAATATCATCTTCTGTTTTACCATTAGGAAATCCATACATTCTTTTTCCTCTTTGAGTTGTTGATGTTATCTGACCAGTAGTAAGGGCAAAGTTCTGATTGTTATGTATTAAGACTGTAATATTGTAATTAGATCTAATACCATGAATTAAATGATCTATACCCTCATGTAAACATCCTCCATCACCAATATCCGCAATCACAGTCATATTACGATTAGCGATGTGTGCACCTACTGCAAATGGTATTGCTCTCCCATGTAATCCTTTAACTCTAAATCCATCAATTTTATCCCCTCCGTTACCATTACATCCAATATCAAAAGACATCATTACTTCACTTGGAATTTTTTTTAATTCTACTAAAGCTTGTTTAAGTGCAATATGTATATTAAAGTTCCCACACCCAGGACACCATGTAATTGGAGCATCTGTATTGTAACTATTAATATCTAATTTCATTTCTTTAAATATTCTAATATATCTTCAACAAAGAATGGTCTACCATCAAACTTGAAAAGTTTATCTTGTATGTAAAGACCTGATTGTTCTCTAATTAATTTTCCTAATTCTCCATTTTGATTATTTTCAATTAGTACAATCTTAGTACCCTTATCATGTATTTGTAATATCCTTTCAAACCTTAGTGGATATATATATTTGTAATGTAAGTACCCTATATTTGCATTTAATATCTTCATTGCATCTATTACTGCATTTTTAGTACTTCCCATCCCTACAAATACAATATCTGGTTTTACAGCTCCGTAATATTCCGGAGATGGAATATTTTTAAGTAAAGTATTTAACTTTCTTAATCTCTTAGATGACATAGCAGTAATTTCCTTTGAATCCTCCGTACTTATACCATCCTGTGTATGCTCATCACTATTAACTAAATATGTCTTTTTCCCTTTTTGAGGTATCCATCTTTGTGATACTCCACTCTTTGTTATTTTGTATCTTTCTATTCCATTATTACTTAAACCTCTTAATATTTTCTTAGGTTTTGGAAGAGTCTTAATATTAAAAAGAGATTCTGCAATCTGTTTCTCAGAGAGAACAATAACGGGAATCTGATACTGCTCAGCAATATTAAAAGCATCTTGAATTAATTCATAGCTATCTTCTGAATCACTAGTTGCTAAAATACACCTAGGAAATTCTCCATGACCACCCTTTAGTGATACTTCTAGATCACTAGAACCACTCCAAGTGGGAACACCTGTACCACTTCCTGCCCTTTGACCAAGAACAATTACAAGTGGAGTTTCAGTCATACCACAACAAGATATTGTTTCAGTCATTAAATCAAAACCTCCTCCTGAAGTTGCAGTGAATGCTCTTGTCCCCATATACATACTTCCCATTGCAAATTGTACTGCTGTAATTTCACTCTCTGCTTGTTTAACAATCAATCCTGTTTCCATATATGTATTGCCAAGTGTCTCTAATATTGACGTTGCAGGAGTCATAGGGTATGCGTAGTATGCTCTACATCCTGCAGAAATCGCCCCAAGTGCTAAGGCATCATTACCTGTTAATATCTTAGATTTCTTCCATCCCTTTATCTTTGTTGTTGGGAATGTTTCAATTTTGATATCTTTAATAAGTTCTAAATTGTATCCTGCTTTTAAACACCTTACCTCTGCCTCTATATCTATATTTTTCTTTGTTGAGAAATATTTTCTTATTACTCTTTCTAAAACCTTAAAATCTAATCCTATTACTTTCCATATTGCTCCTAACATTACAATATTTGCCATAATAGTAGGAGAATTACTCTCTTGTGCTATCTTTTCTGTATCAATGAATAGATATTTAATATTATTCTTTAATATATACTCTTTATCTTCTGCATTGAGTTTGAAATCTTTAACAGAGTGTAAAATTAAACCATCTTTAGATACTAAGCCAATATATTGATTTAAGGCATCTTTAGCAATGGAGGTTAAGATATTGCACTGTTTTGATGAAGAGAAAATTTGTGTTGATGATACATCTATTTGGTATGATGCAAATCCTCCCTTTATTAACGAAGGATATTCTCTTGTAGCAAATATTGGATATTCAGAATTTTTAATTGCATTACTTAGAAGTTTCCCTAATGTATTTATACCCTGTCCAGATTGACCAGAGAATTTAATAGCGAATCTTTTATCCATCAAGATTTAAAAAAAAAATTAGGAAGATTACCTCTTACTAAGGTTATCATTACTAAAATATATTGTCAAAAGGTTACAAAATGGGGAAAAGTAATGTAAAATGGGTAAATATGAAAGATAGAGTGAAGATAAAAATTGAATCTGGTAAGGGGGGTGATGGAATCATTGCCTTCGATCAATCAAGAAAAGCAGATGGAGGTAACGGTGGTAAGGGTGGTGATATATACTTACAGGGTGATGTTAATCTTTTTGATTTCACTAAGATTTATCAAAATAAAGAGTATAAGGCAGAGAATGGCCAAATGGGTATGAAGAATAAAAGGACTGGTTCAAGTGGTGAAGATTTAGTTATACATATTCCATTGGTTACAAAAATATTGAATGAGGATGGTAGTGAAATAGTAACAATATCAAAACATGGAGATAAGGTTAGACTACTAAAAGGTGGTACTGGTGGGCTAGGAAACTTTACTCTTAGAGGTGAGGGATGGGATGGAAAGTTAACTCGTACAAAGGGCGAAGAAGAGGAAAGTAAATCAATAGTTATGGAACTTAATTTAAAGGCAGATGCCATATTCTTAGGTTATCCTAATGCAGGTAAATCAAGTATTATAAATTCTCTTACCAATGCTAAATACAGAGTTGCACCGTATCAATTTACAACATTAGAACCACAGCTTGCCGTTATGGACAGACATATTTTAATGGATTTGCCAGGTCTAATTGAAGGTACACATAAGGGTAAGGGTTTGGGTACTGAATTTCTTAAACATACCAATTATGCTAATTTACTTGTTCACTGTGTTAGTTTAGAAAATGAGAATCTACTTTCTACATACAAAAGTATGAGAGAGGAGTTTAAAAAAATATCTGAATACCTCTACTCTCTTCCAGAGTTAATTCTTTTTACGAAAGCTGATATATATTCCAATGAACAATTAGAAGAAGTTAAGAAATCCCTTAAAAAGCAATTTAAGAATAAAGAGTATTTGGTAATGTCTGTATTCAGAGCTGAAGATGTTAAAGAATTAGCAACAGAATTAAAAAAGAGATTGGGTTCTATTTCTGATTCCGTTATCAAGAGCTAACTTAGCATTCCATTGTAAATCTGGCTTATCATTCATACTTTCAACTAACCATTCTAAATACTCTCTATCAACTCTCTCTATCTCTTCAAATGTCCTTCCCATATATTTTCCAAATGACATCTCTCTCATTACTTGTGGTTGCTTTGTTATCATAATCATATTTTCTATACTTAACTTTGTATTGTTTTCAAGGTATTTGTATAGATCTCTAAGGAAATATACATCACTTAGGGCATCATGTGCTTTTGTAAAATCTTTGTTTTCTGTTTTGTATAGTCCTAAGTAATATCTAAGATATTGTAATTTGTAACTCTCTAAATCCCTTCCATCTGGAGTTGTAAGTGCATTTCTTGCAACCTTAAGTGTACATATTACTTCTTTAACCTCTACTCCTTTTTTTTCAATTACTTCTACGTCGAATTCAACATTGTGTGCTACCCAAACATAGTTTAATGAAAGAAATTCTAAATACTCTTTAAGAGTTTTTCCTTTAAACTCAGGATCTATACCCTCTTTAGGTAATTCTGTTTCTTCAAAAGTAGGGAGGTTCTCTACATCTTCGGGTGTAATATTGTGTATAGCCATTGCACCAAAGGATATCTCTTGTATTGGCTTAAAATACAGATTTAACCATATATCAGAATTATCTGTAATAATTGCCAATTGCAAAAGGTCTTTACTTTGAGTATCAGTTGTTTCTGTATCTATATACAGTATTTTTTTGTTAGACATTACTTTCCTTTCATTTGAGTAGCCACTTTATGAGCATTCTTATGTATTTTTGTTATAAGGGAGAGAAGTTGGTTCTGTTCTTCTTCAGTTAATACTTCAAAGACCCAATCATATCTTTTAACAGTTTTATCTATTAGCGGATATAGCTCTTTTTTTAATTTATCTGTAGATGTTATATTTATTACCCTTCTGTCTACAGAGTCATTACATCTTTCCAACCAACCATTATTTACTAATTTGTCTATTTGAGCTGTAATAGTAGCAGGTGTTACATTAAATTCTTTAGCTAAATCTGTAGATTTAACACAATTCTTATTAAGAATATATTCTAATGCACGTAGTTGTAAAGGAGATAGGTCTCCCTTCTTACGCATCTTCAAATCAACATGTTTTATAAGATCTAATGTCTCTCTTATGATTTCTACTCGAAGTGGCACAGAAGTAATAATAAAAAATTATATGCTAATCATTTTAGCACAAGATATTTTGACTAACAAATATTTGAATATATGTATATGAGTTGATATATTAAATAATCTAATTTCAGATTGTATTTATTATGTCAGTACCACAAGGAGCAAAATTTCTTTTTGTAATAGTTCCCATCTTTATTGCTGCAACAATATTATTAGTAGTAATATATGTCGGAAATGATAAGGACAATTTAAATTTAACAGAAGAAGATATGAATAACATTACAACAAATGGTTCAGTAACAAATCCTGTTGAGGATTTTGATGAATTAGGCATTGAAATAGTGAAAGAAGGAAGTGGTTTGGAAGCTGTAGTTGGAGATACAGTAGTTGTAAACTACGAAGGTAAATTAACAGATGGTACTAAATTTGATAGTTCATTTGATAGAGGTACTCCATTTGAATTTACATTAGGTGAGAACAGAGTAATTCAAGGTTGGGAAGAGGGAGTAAAAGGTATGAAAGTAGGAGAAGAAAGAGAATTGAAAATTCCTTCATCAATGGGATATGGTGATTATGGTGTTGGAAGTATACCTCCTAAAGCAGGCTTGATATTTAAAGTAGTTTTAGTTGAGATAAGGTAAGTTAGAACTTACCACTTACCATCAATATACCAATGATTAACATTAAGATACCTGCTATTAAATGCATATATCTTACATTCTTATCCTTCCAATCTTTTACATCTTCAGCTTTTTTAGAACCAATATAAACAAGAACCGTTACTGTAATCATTGGTAATACAAATATGAAATTGTAAAGAAGTAAAGAGGGTATAGCGTTTACAAATCCTTCTCCTGCGAGTAATCCTCCAAGGATGATGTATGGGCCAATAGTACATGGGAGAAGAAATAGAGTAACAAGTAACCCTACTACAAATGCAGCGAGTGGAGATGTAACTTTAGCAATTAATGCTGCCATTTTAGGTCTTAAAAATAGTGGTGTCTCTGTTGCAATTCCACCTGGTTTGTATGCAAAGTAATCTTTAAGTCCCAGTAATCCAAGTACAATTGCTCCTATCCCAAGTATAAGATTAATACCTAAATCACCGTATAAAAATTCTCTTATAGAGGTTATAGATTGTACTACTTCAAATGCCTTTATTATTAAGAATCCATAAATCAAATACATTATCATTACTGCTGATATGAAAGCGAAACCTGCAAGTAAAATCTGTTTTCTCTTTCCTGGGTTATATGTCACTATTGATATTAATACCAATGCAAGTATAGAGAGAGCACATGGATTAACAGAATCAGCAAGTCCCAGACTTAGTATTCTTCCAAAGGAAATAGAGCTAGTTTCCTCATCTTTGTTTTGAGTATCAGTATTTTCAGTTGTACTATTTATTTGTGCTCCATTCCATTGTAGTAACCAACCGTTTATTTCTACTGCATTCTCGAAATTTAATGACCCACCAGGATACTCTACTTTTGATGCTTTAACTTTCTTACCATCCAAATCCTTTATTGCATCTTCTATATTATCTAGATATATGAAGTCCTTTATCTGTTGATTTTGAGTATCCGTAAGTGTCTTGAGTGATTTCTTTATGGCCACTCTATCTTTAGAATATATGGTTGGATATCTTTCTAAATCATTTAGATTGAAATCGGGGAAAGAAACAGAGTTACCATCGGAAAGATAGATAGTGTTCGCTTCACTGTTTAATATCATTTCGTCTAATTTGTCGAGTATAGGGGTATCTCCACTCTCTTTTAGATTAGAATTGAAAAGTAGTTGAGGGATGCCTAAATCCATATTATATGTCTCTGCATATTTATTTAATGCTTGAGAGTTACCTAAGTTTTTATATATTTCATACTCTATTACTATTAACTTTCCATCATCAATCCTTTTATGTAATTCAGGAGAAACCTTTGCACAGTGGGGACACCCTATTCCACTAAAGTATGTAGCAAATCTTGTTTGTTCATTTGCAGACACATCAACAACGGGTATAAACAAAAGTAGTAAAAGAAAGAATATGGAAAAGGCTTTTTTAAGAATGTTTCTCATAGTAACTAAAATATAATATTATATTCCCTAACAATGAAAGATATACAACTATCAAAACCTCAGATAAATATATTAGAAAAAATATTAGATTGGCTTAAGAGTCCTAATTCTCAGTATATCACATTAGGGGGATATGCTGGAACAGGAAAAACCACATTAGTAGGGTATTTGAGAGAATCTATTAAAAAGGAATTCCCTAAATATAAAATAGCATTTTGTAGCTATACAGGTAAGGCAACTAGGGTGATGAGAAGAAAGTTAAAAGAGACTTCCCAGTTAGATAATAAGGATTACCTAGGAACAATACATAGACTAATATATAAACCAATTTTAGATGATGATGACAATATTGTAGGTTGGGAAAGAATACAAGTCGAAGATTTTAAATATGATTTAATCATAGTAGATGAATCTTCTATGGTTACCGAAGATATATGGAATGATTTACTTCAATACAACAAGCCTATCCTTGCAATTGGAGATCATGGACAGCTTCCCCCTATTAACAGTTCTTTTAACTTAATGAGCAATCCTTTATTCAAACTAGAAGAAATATATAGACAAGAATTACAAAACCCAATTATTAAACTTTCTGAGATAGCTAGAAAATACGGCTCCATACCGTATGGAGAACTCTCTTCTACTGTAAAGAAAGTTAAAAGAGAAGATTCAGATACTAACGATCTATTACAGAATCTTTTTGAATCTTTTAACAGTGAGACACTTGTTCTATGTGGGTATAACCATACAAGAGTAACTCTTAACAAAGCTATTAGAAGCCTACATTTTGATACCCCTAATCCTCAGGTTGGAGATCGTGTAATATGTTTGAAAAATAACAGAATATATGATGTATTCAATGGTATGACAGGAACTATTCTGTATATCTCTAAAGAGGGTAAAGGTTCAAACAAATACTATGATTGTGAAATTGCTCTTGATTATGAAGATCTTCCCTTCTTTGGAAAAATATCAATTGAGCAATTTAATTCTTCTGAATTTAAAAATACAAAGATAGAAGATATGAACTACTTTGATTTTGGATACGCTCTTACTGTTCATAAGGCGCAGGGTAGTCAAGCAAAAAGAGTGATTCTTTTTGAGGAAAGATTTTCTAAAATGGATGATGATACATTTAGAAGATGGTTGTATACTGGGGTTACTAGAGCTGAACAAGAGTTATACATTATCAAATAAAGGGTTTTTGATTGTCTTTACTAATATACCGATATATAATTGGATATGATAATTAGTAATAGTAAAGATATAAAAATATATAAGGAAGCGTGTGAGATTTCTGTCTCCATGCTTAAAAAGATTGGAGAAGAAATAAGGGATGGTGTTACACCTTTAGATTTAGATAGAATGGCAGGTCATCTTTGTGATGAACATGGCGTATCTGCTGCATTTAAAAGAGTCAATGGATATAATTTTAATACATGTATTTCCATTAATGATGTTGCAGTACATGGTATACCAAAGGATACTCCACTTAAAAAGGGCGATTTAGTTTCAATTGATTTCGGTATTATACATAAAGGATTAAATACAGATCATTGTTGGACATGGAGTGTTGGAGAGCCTACTAAAGCAGATAGAAAACTTTTGAAAGCTGGTAGAGAGGCTGTAGAGAACTGTATTGAGTTAGCTATTGAAGGGAATCATACTGGTGATTTAGGCTTTGAGATGGAAAGGGTTGCTAAACATAACGGTTATAATGTTCTTAAGATGTTTGTTGGTCATGGTATAGGAAGAACATTACATGATTCTCCTGATATACCCGCATTTGGTAAAAAGGGAAAAGGTACTAAATTAGTAGAAGGTATGGTTATTTGTATTGAGTGTCAGGTTGTAAATGATAATGGAGAAGTTGTTATTGATAAGGATGGTTGGTCTGCTAAAACAAGGCATGGTGGTAATAGTGTAATGTTTGAATATATGGTTATTGTTGGAAAGAATAAACCAACTATTCTTACAGATACTCTTAAGTGGTCTACTACTGCATAATTATTCAATTTTTGATATAATTAACTAT
>LBOT01000008.1 GCA_000989675.1 candidate division WS6 bacterium GW2011_GWE2_33_157 | reverse complement strand
TTTGTACATCCTAATGACATGGAGAAATGGTTTGAATATTGGAAAGAGGAGAGAATGAATTTCTACAAAGGATTGTATAGGAAAACAGATAACCTTAGATTCTATGAACATCCACAAGACAAATTAGTATTCTATGCTAAAAAAGCATTTGATATTGAATACAATGCTCCATGGGGATGGACAGAGAATGAAGGTATACACTGGAGAGGGGATTATGATTTAACACAACATAGTAAATTCTCTGGTAAGGATTTAACATATACAGATCCTAAAACAAATGAAAAATATACACCTAATATCGTTGAAACATCTGGTGGTGTAGATAGGACGTTACTAATGTTGCTTTTTGATGCATATGAAGAAGAGGATTTAGGAGGAGGAAATATTAGAACGGTTCTTAAAATAAATCCAGAGATAGCAGCATACAAGGCAGCTATATTCCCACTTGTAGGTAATAGGGAAGATATTGTTAAGAAGGGAAGAGATATATTTGATTTACTATCACAAAATATTAAGGTCGTGTGGGATGATAGAGGAAATATTGGTAAAAGATATAGATATCAAGATGAAATTGGTACCCCTTACTGTATTACAATTGATTATGAGACATTAGAAAATGATACTGTTACAGTTAGAGATAGGGATAGTATGGAACAAAAAAGAGTTAAGATTGAAGATTTAGAATCTGTTTTAAGAAGTTAACAGACTTCTAATATTTTATACTCTGTTTCAGTACCCCTAATCTTCACATTTACGGTATCTCCGATTTTAGCCTTTAAAAGCTTTCTTCCAAGTGGAGATTTATCTGAGAGATAGTTCTTTAATGGGTCTGCTTCTAGAGATGATACAAGCTTTATATCAAGTACTTTATCTCCCTGTTTTAGCTTAACGACTGAACCAATTTCAATTTTACCCGGTTCACAATTCTTTTTATCTTTGATAATGTCTGCGTTCTCTAGAATATCACTTATCTCATCTATCCTGTTATCTACACTCTCTTTCTCTTCTAAAATAACGCCTAGCTGAGCATCATCTTCACTTAGGTTATCTTTTCTTGATTGTTCTAATCTATCTGCAATTTCTTTTTTTACAACGTTATACAATCTTTTTAATTCTTCAATTAACTCGTACTTCTTCTCAACTGTTATCTGTGGCTTTACGTTTTCCATATTCATGGGGAATTAACTTATTTACACAATTAATTGTAAGATATTTAGACAATCTAAACAAGTACAAACTATTTACCCAAATCTGGTCTCTTATTTAGTGTATCTATTTTGGAAGACTCCCTTCTCCACTCATTAATATTTTTATGATTACCTGAAAGTAATACTTCCGGAACTTTCCAATTATTAAAACTCTCTGGTTTAGTATATTGAGGAAAATCCAAACTATCATTATTAAATGATTCACTCTCTAGCGATTGTTTATTACCAAGTACTCCTGGTATTAATCTTGTAATACCATCAACTAATACCAATGCCGGTAGTTCTCCCCCCGAAAGGACATAGTCCCCTATTGAAAATTCGTAATCTATTAAATAGTCATGTACTCTTTGATCAAATCCTTCATAGTGACCACAAATGATAATGTAGTGAGAATCCTTTTCTTTAGAAAGTTGCTCTAACTTACTTTGTACTAATTTCTCTCCCTTTGGTGATGTTAAAAACACCTTACTATTTTCTCTTTTTAATTCCTTTAAAGCATTAAATATTGGTTCTACTTTCATCAACATACCAGGTCCCCCGCCATATGGAGTATCATCAACAGTTTTGTGTTTATCTAAAGCCCAAGTCCTAAGGTTATGTACATTAATTTTTAAAAGATTTTTCTCTTGAGCGCGTTTAACAATACTGCTATTGATATATTCAGTAATTACCTCTGGAAAAATTGTTATTATTTCTATTTCTATCATTGTATTGGTACCGCTACGGGGAATCGGACCCCGATTACATGATTGAGAATCATGTGTCCTAACCGTTAGACGATAGCGGCGTATCGCGTATGGATTTTACCATAAATGGTGCAAATATTGAATAAATATACGCCTTTATAAATCATTGACAATACAAACAAATATATATAATATTGCTCGAACATTAAGTTAACAAAACGTAAGATGGTAGCTAAACAAGAAAAGATCCTGCTTACAAAAGATGGTTTTAAAAAGCTAACAAAAGAGTTAGCTATGAGAGAAGGAGAGTTAAGGGAGAAACTTCAAGAGACTCTTAATCAAATGCGTAGTCAAGGAGATTTAAAGGAGAATGATGGATATACAATGGCAGTTGAAGATTTTCAAAACAACGAAGAAAAAATCCTAGAATTAAAAGCTTGCTTAGAGAATGCTGAAATAGTACAAAGAAAAAAATCAACAACAGTAGGTATTGGTTGTAAGGTAACCATTGAATGTGAAGGAGGGCAGTTAAAAACTTTCTATATTGTTGGAGAACAAGAATCTAATCCTTTGGAATCTAAAATCTCCAATATCTCTCCAATAGGGAGTTCATTAATGGGGAAGAGAGAAGGAATGAAAATAAAGATTGAAACACCTTCGGGAAGTACTAACTGTAAAGTAGTTAGTATTGAATAATCTATTTATGAATAAAGGTCCCTTCATTAAGGATATCTTTTATATCCTGTATCTCATAAAGTAGTTTTCCTCCTGTAACATGGAATGACATGCCTTTTCTTTCACAAAATAATGAACACTGCACATCTACTGGTATATGGGCATTAGGTTGATGTTGCTGGTTAGGTACTATTGAAAACATTTGGAAATACTCTTCCCAAGACATATCTCTTATTGGTTTTGCATCAAAAAACTCTTTAGGATCTTTATCATATATAAAATCAACATTGGATATTTTATATACTCTTTCCTCTTCTAATGCATTGGCAAATACAGCTGCATCCATATCTGTACTCCAACCTACTTTTAATCCTCCACTTACCATAAACTTTCCTTTACCTGTATGAAGATACTCATAAGCATCTCCTAAGGTATGAGGAATGAATATATCTTTATCTTCCAAATATGCTGCTAAGATTACTGCATTAGTTTGTGTAATAGACATTGCTACGCTATGTATACCAATCTCCTTTTTAATCTCTCCTGCGACTTTCTCTTCAATATTTCTTGATAGGCCACCTCCACCAGTTACTAAAACAATATTTTCATAGACATCCTTTACTTCCCAATACCATTTTTTTAATCTTTTAAATAAATCAAAATTGATATTTAGTAAATGATCATAGAGGATAGAGCCACCGACCTTTAGTACAATACTTTTTTTCATATTTTAAGAATTAATATTAAGGCTAAGATAGAATAAAGGAAAGGAAGAAGGTAATCAACGAATTTCGTCTTTCCTGCAAATCTAATATTCCAAATTGATAATACAAGATAAAAGGCTAATGTACCAACTGCAGGTACTACGAATATATTTGTGTTAAAGAATCCCCCTGATATCATAGCTACAAACAGACAAGATACTATACTGATTAAGAATGCCGTCATACTCTCCTTCCTATGTACTTTTATATCCGACCAAAATAGTATCAAGGATACGACAGCTATTATTAATATAGATAACCAAATAGATGTTCCCAATCTAATTATTACACTAATTAATAAATAGAAGGAGGATATACATATAAAGTCAAATACTGCTCTAGTTTGTCTAGCAATTGTATATACCTTACTAAAGGAACTTTTTACATTAAGGAAAAGAATAAAGAGAAGGAGTCCTGATATTACAGTTAATACAACATCCATTACAAATGAGGTATTGAAATATACGTAAAGTAGTAATGATATATACAACATCATTGGTAATATGAGGTATGCAAAGAATCTTTCTTTAATTGATATTCTTTGTATTACTTCACTGTATTGAGATATTTTCCTTCCTGAGTACAAAGCAAATGCTCTAATAAACCATGTGACGATAAGGAGTCCTCCTAAAAACCCACTCATTAAATAATTTGGGTTTGGTACATGGGTACTGTATGCAAAATATATTGTTAGAGCAACAATTAGAACTGTATATACTAATTCGATTTTATAGTCTATTAACTTTTTCAATTTGGGCAGTATTTTAACTTACAATTCCACTAAATCCTTTAAACACACCTACTAATATTATTAACCACCATGCTCCTACAGTAAATAATTCTCCTGCGTTTTTACCTAATTTCCCCTTTCTCCAGTATACATATACTTCTACACTTAGGAGTATAAATACAAATATAATTATTGACAAACTTATTCCATCGGTTGTTCCTACCATGTTTTTTAACCATAATAATAGGTTTGATGTTCCTGTTGTTGCTTCTTCTTCATCTCCTTCTAGGAAGTATTCAGATATATCTATTTCATATATATTTCCTGCTACATCAGAAGCCATTAGAACAGATGTTTTGCCAATATCTTCAATTGGGATGTTTAAGGTAGCTGTTCCATCTTCTGCAACTTCTAAATCAAATGTCTTGTCCCCTGTTACCAGTTTTAATTCTGTAATATCTGTTGATCCAACTAGTTTTAATTCAAATGATGTTTCTGTTTTCCTAACTGCAATACTCTCCTTCTTAATTTCAGGTGGTGTTGAATCAATTGTAAAAGTTACTGTTTCTGATTTAACATCCTCTCCTTTAATTTGAGCTTGTATTGAATGTTCTCCCTCTTCCCAATCACTTACTTTATCAAATTCCCATGTTGGTGTACTACTTGATGTTTCTCCAACTACTTCATCACTGTTAGTTATCTCAACAGAGTATGCTCCCGATACATTTGATGTTTCTCCTTTTATATTTACATTTGCATCATCAATTAATTCACCTGTTTTAGGATTAATTATCCTTATCGACTTTATCTCACCAGTTTCTTTAACTACTGGTTTTGGTGTTGGAGTTACTTCTGATTTTACGGTTGGAGGTAAAGAGAATATTTCGTTTGTTTGGTTTCCAAACATTTGTACTACTAATATGACATCTGTTCCAAGGAGATTTCCTTCTACTACTGCTACACCTATCTCCTTATATTTGTTACTCATTATATTCTCCCTATGTGTTGGACTAGCCATCCATGCTTCATGCACTCCCTCAGCCGTTCTGAAGCCCTTGGCGAGGTTTTCTCCTGCATATACGTAAGTATAGCCAGCTTGAGTAATAAACATCCAGGGAGTCTCTCCATTGGGTCCAAAGTGATCCCAATATTGAACTTCAAACATGTTATTAGCTTTAGCTTGTGCTGCTGCTGATAACTTAGCATTTGTACTTAGAGTATTAAGTCCTGCTGCTGCTCTCTGTTGATTGGTAAGATTAATGATATTGCTTGGAGTAATCGTACTTGCCATAGCTTCTGGTATCCCCAGAAACCCACCAAAAGTATTTACTATTAAAAGAATGACTGTGTAAGCAACTAGTGCGATTTTTCTGAGTAGTAATGGTTTGTAACCGTTTTCTTTACTTGGAATAAATAATTTCCTCACAGGCAGTTATAAAAAGAAATATTTCTTGCGATATATAGTAGCATTATAAGGTCTTTGTTGCAATTACGATTTCATGAACAAAAGATCGGAACCTGAGCTTGGAAAAAGAGAAACCTGGGTCAGGAACCCAGGTTTAACTCTTGTTTTCTCTCGTCTAGAGAGAATTGCCGGCAGAAATGCCTACTTAACAGCAACCTTAAGAGCTTTTCCAGCTTTGAAAGCAGGAACCTTAGATGCTGGTAACTTTATCTTCTCCAAAGTCTTTGGATTGATACCAACTCTAGCTGCTCTTTGTCTTACTTCGAATTTACCAAATCCTGTTAGAAGTACTGAATCACCTCCTTTAAGAGAACTGGTAATTGCATCAAACAATGCGTCTACTGCATCTGCTGATTGCTTCTTAGTAAGTCCAGCTGTTTTAGCAACTTTATCTACTAAATCTTTTTTTAACATGTCATTTAACCTCCTTTCTAAGAGATAGGGATGCCACAAATCCTGATATCACATGATTTGTAGTATCACATCAATAAAATAGGTTATATCAAGCTTTTCGTCAAGAACGTTTTTGTTATAGGATTTTTATAATTATTTATTAAAAAGTCTTTAACTACACCATCTTTATTCATATTTTATGTTCACAATTTGTGTTAAACATTTTAATAATGAATAGGTAGCAAAGATTAAGAAATGTTGCTAATCTAACATATGTTATAAAAACGCCTCTACAATGGGCTAAACTGCACATTTCAGCAATAAATTGTTCTTGATAACAAGGAATTAGAAATAATGAAAAAATTTGAACATTTCCCTTTTAATAAAACAAAAGGAGTGGTGTTTACCCACTCCAATTTACAATAGTATCTACCGAGTCCTGTAGTATTAATTACTAGAAGTCCCTCGTTATCTGGCTATTTCTATAGCTCTTGTCTCTCTAATTAAGGTTACTTCTACATTTCCAGGATAGTTTTGAGTCTTTTCTATTGTCTGTGCGATATCTTTTGCAAGTACAGTCATCTCATCATCTGTGATTAATGCAGGTTTAACAATTATTCTTAATTCTCTTCCTGCTTTAATTGCAAATACCTCTTCTATCTTATCCCCTGCCATTTCTTTTGCTACATTTTCAAGTGCTTCTATCCTTTGTATGTACTGCTCGTAACTATCTTTTCTTGCCCCTGGTCTTGATCCTGAGATTGCATCTGCAATATATACAATTATTGCTTCAATGGATGTTGGCTCTATATCCAAGTGATGTGACTCAATTGCATTTACTAATTTCTCATCTAATGCATACTTTCTTGCAATTTGACCTGAGATATGATGATGAGGACTTTCAATCTTATGAGTTAATACCTTACCTACATCATGTAAAAGACATGCTCTCTTTACTAATGTTACATCTGCATGTAACTCAACAGCTAGTACTTCACCTAGCCTCATTACTTCAATTGTATGGGACATTAATGATTGACCATAACTGGTTCTGTATTTCATCTTACCAAGTAACTTGAGTAGTCCAATATCTATCCCTGGCCAATCTGCCTCTTCAGCTAATACTTGACCATTCTTTTTAATCTCTATTGAAATTTCATTCTTAGCTTTTCTAATAGCTTCTTCTATTGATCCTGGATGAATTCTTCCATCACTGATAAGTTTGGTTAATGCAACTGTAGCAATTTCTCTTCTTAGTGGGTCAAAAGATGAAAGTGCAATTGTATTTGGAGATTCATCTACTATTACATCTACTCCTGTGAGTTTTTCAAATGCTCTAATATTTCTTCCCTCTTTTCCAATTACTCTTCCTTTTACTTTTTCATCTTCAACCTTAATACTTGATGTTGTGGTTTCACCTACATAGTCTGTTGCTACCCTTTGCATTGATTCCACTAATATCTCTTTCGCCTTCTCTTCTGAAACTTCTTCAACCCTTTTTTCAGCCTGCCTTATCTTCTTAGCTTCATAGTTTTTAATATCTTCATCTACTTGACTCATTAATTTCTCTCTTGCTTCTTCTTGGGTAAGACCTGATATTCTTTCTAATTCATCTTTTAATTGCATTCTGGTTTTCTCTAAACCTCTTTGCATTTTCTTTACTGCTTCAGAGGAGACATCTAAATCCTCACTCTTCCTATCAAGCATCTTGGTTCTTTCATTTAATTTCTTCTCTCTTTCTAAGAGTAGTTCCTCATGTTCATCTGTTTCTTTTCTAAGAACTCTTAATCTTTCTTCTGATTTCTTTTTGTTCTCTTCTATTTCTTTTTCGGCTTCTTCTATCTTATTACCGATTAATTTATCTGCAACCCTAGTTATTTCTTCTTCTGGTATATCTTTTACATTTACCCATCTCTTTGCGAATTTGAGATATGCGAATGTAGAAATACCCCCAACTAAAGCCGCAATTATGCCAATAATTAGCTCCATTAGAGTAGTATTAATAATTTAATATCCTTAGGGAACAGAATTGAGGAATCTAAAATAGATTCCGATTAGAAGAAATCGCGCTTTTTATATATTTTTTTGTATATATATTTTTTGTAATTTTCATTAATTCAACAAATTTCTTTTATTTCAATTCCCTACTAAAACAATGTAGTATCAAGGACTTTGTAATGATAACATTTTTAGAGAATTCTTTCTAGAGATTACTATTTAAATCCTTAATTAAGGATTGGTAATAAGTAAGGTTATGAATAGTAGAAAGTGTTAGAGCTGTAGCCTCATCGTTCTTCATCATATGATGGATATATGCTCTAGAGTAATTTATGCAACACTCACAATTACAATTAGAATCCACTGGTCTAATATCCAATGCCATCTCACTATTTTTAATATGCACTACTCCCTCTGCAGTATATAGAGTTCCATGTCTTGCATTACGAGTAACTAGTACTGTATCAAAAAGATTAAACCCTATTTCTGCGGCTTTAAGTATATCTTCAGGTTTACCTACCCCCATCGCATATCGTATTGTATCTTTAGGAATATTTTCAATTACTGCACTCATTTCTTCTTCTACCAATTTCCCCTCACTATCTATTACATATCCTCCAAAATTGTATCCATCAAATCCAATATTTACCAATTCTTTAGCACACATAGCTCTTAACTCTGGAAAATTTGCTCCCTGTACAACTGATGTTAGAAGTTTACCTGTTTTAGCTGTTCCTCCATACTCTTTCTCAAAATGTGTTTTGCATCTCTGTGCCCACTTAAGTGTCCTCTCTACTGATTGTTCTGCTTCTTTTCTTGAAAGGTTTGTATCTCTACAATCATCTAATGTAACTAATACATCTGACCCTATCTTCATTTGAATATCTATTGATGATTCTGGTGTTAGTTCATATGTATTACCCTCTCTTGGAGATTTAAATGTAGCCCCATTTTCATGTACTTTACCCTTCCATTTTTTTGAATGAATTAGAGAAAATACCTGAAAACCTCCTGAGTCTGTAAATACAATTCCATCCCAACCCATCATCCCCTTTATTCCTCCTAATTTCTGTATTATATCTGGACCTGGATGAATGAGAAGATGGAGTGTATTTGTAACTAAAGCTTCTGTTCCTGTTTCTTTTAATTGTTTAGTGGTTAGATATCTAACAGCTCCTCGAGTTGCATCTGGCATAAAGAAATATTTTTCTTTCAGAATGTCTAAATTCATATCTTTACTTACTTAAATTACTTCCAATTAACATACTATCTCCATAGCTAAGAAATTTGTACTCTCTATCGACAGCCTCTTTGTATGCTCTTTGTATATTCTCTTTTCCTGCAAAAGAACTAACAAGCAATATTAAAGAGGAATCTGGCATATGAAAGTTAGTAACTAATATATCTACTATCTTCCACTCATACCCAGGATATATATACAAATCTGTATATCCATCAAAAGGTAAAAGCTTTCCACCAGAATATGCACTCTCAAGTGCTCTTGCTACTGTTGTTCCAAAGGCCCAAATCTGACCATTACATTCATTAATATCTTTTATTACCTCTTCTGGTACTTTTACATACTCTTTGTGAATCTCGTGATCCTCAATATTCTCTTCTCTTACAGGTGCAAATGTTCCCCATCCAACTCTTAGTTCAACCTTTAAAATCTTAGCTCCCTTCTCTTCAATCTTTTTTAATATCTCATCTGTTAAGTTTAAACTTGCAGTAGGTGCCGCTACAGCCCCTTCAATTCTTGAAAAAACCGTATTGTATCTTTCCGTATCAGTCTTCTCATCCATTCTTTTCATATATGGTGGAAGAGGGGTATGGCCATATTTTTCAAAAAGGATATTACTTGTACCACTTACAAACTCAATGAGAAAACCATTTTCTTTTCTTTCCTTTACCAACACCTTTATTTCCATATTCTCTAGTTCATCACCTATTTCAACATCTTTTGCTCTACCAATTAATACAAACCAAGTATCATTATCAATACTTTCTAAGAAGAGGACTTCTATTTTTTTATCATTTGGTGTAACAAAAAAAGTTCTACAATTTAATACCTTTGTTTCATTTAAAACAACAATATCTCCCTGTTTAATATATTCAGGAATATTGAAATATTTCCTATGAGTAATATCTCCACTTGTCTTGTCTAAAACTAATAGGTTGGAAGTACCCCTTTCTTTTGGGGGGTATTTCGCTATCAATTGTTCTGGTAGATTGTATTTAAATTCAGACATTTTCATAAACGCTTGTATTATAGCAATTTTTAACAGATTACAGTAAAATTAGAGTATGAGGAATTTAATAGAAAAACCTGTAAATACACTTTTTTTAGGAACTGATTGGGAATCTGTAGAAACTCTTAAAGCACTACATCAAGATCCTAGGTTTACTATTGTAGGAGTAATAACTACGATAGATAAGCCAGTGGGAAGAAAGCAGATTATGACTCCTTCAAAAGTAAAAGAGTATGCCTTACATAGTGGTATAGAGGTATTTCATACTGAAAAGAATCTTGATAGGTATCAAATGGCACTGGATATTTTTAAACCAGAGCTCATTGTATGTAAAGCATTTGGGGAAATTGTTCCTGAGTTTTTTCTAAACTACCCAATATACAAGGCAATCAATGTACATTTCTCAAAACTACCTAAATACAGGGGAGCAGTCCCTATTCAGAAAGCAATATTAGAAGGAGATAAAGAAACTGGAATATCAATAATGATTATGTCTGCTGGATTAGATGAAGGAGATGTATTAAAAATAATTAAAGAACCTATTTTAGAAAAAGATACCAATCAAACATTAAGAGAAAGGCTAGTAAACATATCGGCGAAGGAATTAGGAAACATATTAGATGATTGGATAAATGAAAAAATTACACCAGTAAAACAAGATAGTAGCAAAGCAACATACTGTTGGCAAAAAGATATATCAAAAGAGAATGCAGAGATTAAATGGAATGATATGGAACCAGAATACATTGAAAGATTGGTTAGAGCTATGATTCCTTGGCCAGTTGCATGGTGCAAATTAGATATGAATACAGAGAATATTTATTCTGGAAAAATATTAAAATTGTTTGAAGTAGAACTTTTTAAAAATACATCGGAACTAAAACCTGGTACTCTTTACCATAAAGATAATATGTTACTACTCTCAACAAAAAATAAAGATATATCCTTGAGAGTATTACAATTACAAATAGAGGGTAAAAACAAAATATCTGAGAGAGACTTTCTAAACGGATTTGAGAGATAGAGATTAATAGATCTCTTTACCATAGGTACCCCAAACATCATCTTCCTCAGATGCTTTGCTTCCACCTCGTAAATCCATCTCTATTCCTTTTATTGCTCTTCTTTCTTCTTTAATGGATTCAAATTCAACTATTCCACATTCAAAACAAATTATCTGATCAAGAGCAGTTAGTTTCGACCATGGAGATAATCTGTCATCAGTAATTATGCCTCTTAGTACTGCCCCCGCAATCTTTCTATGTGCTAACTCTTTATCAAAAGTAGGAACTTCAACTTCCGCCTCCCAATCTTCATCCAATTCCAAATCCATCGCAAAACTAATTATCTCCTCTTTCTTATTAGCAATCTCCTCTATTTCGTAAATCTCAAACTCGTACATAATGAGCTGCTCTAAGGCAGTATAACCATTTGTTAATGAAGGATTATCATCAGTTATATCTTTACAGATTATTGCATCCGCAATTCTTACCTTAAGCTGGAATTCTATTTCTTGCCAATTTTTATCTTCTGAATCTGATTTCTGTGGTTCTGAGTCGTATTCCATGAACTAGATATAAAACATTATAGCCTATAATAGCACATACTCGGGAACTAAGAAATGCGTAAGTATCAAATAAGCCGGATTCTGTTTAAGATGACCATCTATCTATGCGGTTAAACCTTGCTCCAGGGGGGGTTACCACGCGATGTTGTATTACTACAACACCCGGTGGTCTCTTACACCACCATTTCACCCTTACCTAATAAATTAGGCGGTATAACTTTCTGTTGCCCTTTTCTCCAAAAGATCACTCCCTTCCAACTTTCGTTGGCACCTATCTCAATATGTCAGAGACTACATGGAGTCCGGACTTTCCTCACCGATCTAAAGATCAGCGCAGTCATCTATGATACTTACGCCCTACATTATACCATTTTATCGCTATTTCCCCTTACTCTTTCTTCTTGTTTACGATGTAGTATGCAATTCCTCCAGGAATTAATACGATTGGTGAGAATACTAATACCCATATAGTTGCATTTATAAAGCCTTTAAGTACAGAAACTAAAGTATTTAATGCAGCCTTAAACTCTCCAAATGGCTTCCATGGTTCATCTGAGATATTTAATCCCTCTTTATCTATACTAAATGAAATAGACATATATGAATAATCAGTCTGACTATCAAAATATCTCTTCCTTGCTTCATAGCTCTCTATATCACCTCTTACCGTATTTAACTCCTTCTGAACAGCTAATATATCTGTAACTGTAGTTGCACTCTGTAATATCTCTGTTAATTGACTCTCTACACTCTTTAGATTTGTCAATCTAGATGTAATATCAATATATTCCTCTGTAACATCAGTTGTAGAGATATTTGCATATGTAATCTCCCCATCCAATAGCTTCAACTCTTCATAGTATTTTTCAAAATCTGCAACAGGAATCTTTACTGTAATCTGTACAACCCTATCATTACCTCTTCCGTAGTCATATATATTTGTAACCTGACCAGAATATTTTAAATTTACTGCACCTAAACTAGTTACTGCATCATCTAAATCTGCTACAAGCATAGATACACTACCTGCCTTTTGTACTTTAGACCCATCTGCATTGTTAACCATCTCCTCTCTTGAAAGAGAAGGGATTTGAGATACTGAATTATCCATATCTGGTCCTCCACCAATACCCGAGTATGAGTCAGTTCCTAAATCTTTACTCTCTGATATATATATGGTTCTAGCTCTAAGACCAAAAAAAACAACTAAGGGTAAAACGAATAGTACAACGCCACCAACAATCCAAAGTATTTTCTTTTTCATATTTAAGGAAATAAAGATAAAGTATATACATTATGGTATATCAAAAAATAGTAGTATTCAACCACAAGAATATTAACACAGGGAATATTTATTAACGCTTTGAGAATTGAGCTTTCTTTCTAGCTTTTCTATGATCGTATTTCTTTCTCTCAACTTCTCTAGGATCACGAGTAACAAATCCTGCTTTTCTTAAAACAGGTTTTAATGTTTCATCCATAAGGTAAATAGCTCTACCAAGACCTAACTTTATTGCATCAACCTGAGAATTCATTCCTCCACCTACTACCTGTGCAGTGAAATAGAACTTCCCTAAGAGGTCTGTAAGATTCAATGCTTTATTAATATCTTTTTCTGCTTCAGTTACGGAAGCAAAATATGTATCTACTGCTTTACCATTAACCATACTAGCTTTATCACCAGAGTATATTCTTACTCTTGCTGTTGCTGTTTTTCTTCTACCTATTCCTTCAAAATATTTAACCTTCACTATTTAGACTATTATAATTTATACTCTTTAGGTTGTTGAGCCTGATTCTCATGCTCACCACCTTTATATGTGAATAACCTACCCATTCTTAAATCTCTCTGCTTGTTCTTTGGTAACATATTCTTCACTGCAGATATAATTATCCTACTTGAATCTTTCTTCATTTGATCATCAAATACAATCTCCTTTAAACCACCAGGAAATCCTGAGTGACTGTAATACATCTTTTTAAACTCCTTACCTCTTGTAAGCTTTAACTTGTCTGTATTTAAAACTATTACATAATCTCCACAATCTACATTAGGAACAATCTGAGGTTTATCTTTGCCAATCAGTAAAGATGCAATCTTTGTTGCTACTCTACCTACTATTTGATCCTTAGCATCAATTATGTACCACTCTCTCTTAACGTTTTCTTTTTTAGTCCAAGTTGTTTTGTATTTCATTTCTTATATCAATATAAATTAGAGTCCAGATCTAGTTCTAGCTCTCTCCTTCTTCATTGGTTCTACTTTTTTAATTCCAGATTTTCTTCCACCAATATTTAATATACCCTTTCTCTTTACATCTTCTTCAATTGGCTTCTCCTCATAACCTTAAATCCAACTATCTCTACTGTTGAAACCTCTGTATTATCTCCAGCTCTAAAACCAATCTTTTTTGTAGAAATCTTAACATCTTTCTTTCCAAGTAAAAATATTTTCTTAACAAGCTCTTTGTCTCCAAATATTGTATAAAGTTTTCTTAACAACGGTAAATCACCCTCTTTGGTAGTTTTAACCTTACTAAATATACTCTCTAACTCTGCCTTTAAAACTTTTGCTTTAACAGATGAAGTCTCAATCTTACCATTTTGCATTACAGATCTTAATTGATTTTGTATCAATGCTTTCCTGTGTGCCGATGTTCTTCCTAATTTTCTTTTCTTAATCCTTTTGTACATTTTCTAATTATTCACCCTTTATATTAATCCCATACTGGTTAAGTAACTCTACTACTTCATTTAATGACTTGTTACCAAAGCCTGAAAGATTTAGTAAATCATCTACTGAAACACTCTTTAAATCACCCAATGTCTTATATCCACCAGAAAGTAATCCTGTCTTTGATCTTTTTGATATTGGTAAGTCTTCTATTCTTAAATCACTTGCTTCATCATGCTCTTCTACACTCTCTACAACTTCCTCTATTTGATTTATCTCTTCTGCTCTCTCTTCTACTTCCTTTTTAGAAATACCCATTGCAATCATTACTTTACCTGAGAACTCTTGTAATATCTGTGCTGATTGTAACAATGCATCCTTAGGAGCAATGCTACCGTCTGTAAGAACACCAATTACTACTGAGTCTAAATCTGTCTCCTGTCCTTTACGTGCCTGTTCTACACTTAGACTTACTTTCTCTATTGGTGCGAAATCACAATCAAGAGGAATAACTCCAACTTCAGGTCTTTCAATAAAGGTTGCATCTCTGTATCCAATTCCTGATTCTACAACCAAATCCATTACTAACTCTGCAGATTCGTCTGTTAAGTTGGCAATAACTATATCTGGTGTTGTTACTATTACCCCTGCATCAACAATAATGTCAGATGCTTTCAAAACTTGTTTTCCTTTAGCCTCTATTCTACATTTCTTAGCTTCATCAGAATCAACTCTGAATTTTACCTGCTTAAGATTAAGAATTATTGAAGTCAAATCCTCTTTAACTCCATCTATTGTTGAATATTCATGCTTTGCACCCTTAACTTTTATACTAGTTATTCCTGATCCCTTTAAACTAGAATAAAGAATTCTTCTTATTGAATTACCAAGTGTATGACCATACCCTCTTGGTAAAGGTGAAATCTCATATAATCCTGAGTTTCCCTCTTCTTCTCTTATTATTACTTTTATATCTTTAAATGCCTCCATTACGTTATTTAAACAAATTATTATCTAGAGTAGTACTCAATGATTAGATTCTCACGAATACCTTCATCTATTTCATCTCTAATTGGTAATCTTACTACCTTTGCTTTGTTATCCTTCACCTCTATCCAATCTGGAACAGGGAAGAACTTCTCACTAGGAGCAAGTTTTACTAAATTTAATTCTATAGAATCCTCTTGCTTTATTTCAGCAGAAGGAACTGAGAATTTTTTACCATTTAAAGATACATGACCATGAACAATAGCTTGTCTTGCAGCTGCTCTTGATGGAGCTAAACCAGCAAGGTATAAGACGCTATCTAATCTTAATTCTAATAATCTTAAGAATTCTAAACCCTTATCAGTATTGTAAACCTTAGATCTTCTATCAGACTCAATGTATATATTCTTAAACTGTTTCTCTCTAACACCATATGTTCTTTTAACTTTCTGCTTTTCTCTTAATTGTATTCCGTAGTTAGAAAGTCTAGGCCTTCTCTTATTTCCATGTAGACCAGGAACAAAGGGTTTTCTTTTTAAACCATTTTTATCTGAGAAAGATCTAGCACCCTTAAGATGCAAATTTACTCCCTCTCTTCTACTCAATCTTTCTTTTGGACCTGTATCTCTACCCATTCAATATATATATGTAAATGTTATTTCCTAGGACTCTTTCTTGGCCTACATCCATTATGTGGAATAGGGGTCCTATCTACCAATGTAGTAATCTTTAAACCTGCACTGTCCAACCCCTTAACTGCAGCGTTTCTACCTGCACCTGGTCCCTTAACTATAACCTTAACCTCTTTAAGACCATATTTCTTAATAGCTTTATCTGCAGCATCAGAAGCTGCCTTAGTAGCTGCAAATGCAGTACTTTTTCTTGAACCCTTAAAACCAACTACACCTGGACTACCCTGTACCAATACTTCTCCATTCTGATCAGTAATTGATATTATTGTGTTATTAAATGATGATTGAATTGTAACAATACCTGTACTTACACTCTTTTTTACTTTTTTCTTACTTATAGCCATTTTATGTTAGGTTTTTTCTAATTTACGTTTTAAACCACCAACGGCTCTTGCACGACCCTTTCTGGTGTGGGCATTATGTCTAGTTCTCTGTCCTCTGACTGGGAGACCTACTTTATGACGAATACCTCTATAACTTCCTATATCTTTTAGTCTCTTTATATCTCTGAATATCTTCTGTCTTAACTCTCCCTCTACTACAAAATTCTTGTCTAAATATCCTCTTAATATATCCAACTGAGCCTCGTTCATATCTTTAACTAACATATTTGGATCTAATTTCGTGTTCTCACATATCAATGTTGCTGACTTTTCACCAATTCCATATACACTAGTTAAAGAGATATACAATCTCTTCTCATTTGGTATTTCTAATCCTGCGACCCTTGCCATATTATATAGTTAAATAGTTATATATATTATTATCCCTGTCTCTGTTTATGCTTTGGATTCTTTTTACAATAGACATAAACACGTCCCTTCCTAGTTACCGTATAACAATCTGCACATCTCTTTTTTACTGACGCCTGTACTTTCATTTTATTTCAATCTATATGTTATTCTCCCCTGTGTTTTATCATAAGGGGTCATTTCAATTCTCACTTTATCTCCCTCTAGTATACGAATGTAGTTCATTCTCATCTTTCCAGATAGATATCCTAGCACTTCATGCTTCACTCCTTCAACATCAATCTCCACTACAAACTTTGTATTGGGTAGACACTCTTTAACCACTCCTTCAAATTCATATACTTTCTTTGTCTCTACGGTCATATTGAATCATTTAAGTAACTAAATAGAGTCGAGTGATTATATCAAAGATTTGCTCTCTTTTCAAAGCTTTAACACACTTTTCTTTGAAAATCACTAAACTCTACAAAGACGAGTTAAGCATATCAAAAAGATAAACATTTTACAACCCCAATTTTGTTACAACTTCCTTATGTATAGCTTCAATACTTGGAGTTGCATCTATCTCAATTAAGACCCCTCTCTTTCTGTAAACTTCAAGGATTGGAGAGATAGTTCTGTTGTACTCTTCCAATCTAGATTTAATCTTTTCAGGTTGATCATCTTCTCTTTGTATTAATTTTGTACCACATTTATCACAATATCCTTTCACTTTCTCCACCTTATATATACTATGATATGTAGTATCACAGTAAGGACATACAGTTCTAAGAGACATTCTTTCAATAGCGGCTTGTTCTGAAAGTGTAAAATGAACAAAGTAATCTAGTGTACGATTATGACTTTTTAATAATCTATCAAACATTGGAATCTGACCTACTTCTCTTACTACTGATACAAAAGCCCAATTATACTGTTCGTCAAACTTCTCTATCCACCTATTTAACATACTGTATACTAAATCATTAGGAACAAATTTACCTTTAGACCAGTAGCTATATGCCTTTATTGCCTCTAAATCAGCCTCTTTGTACATAGTTCTGAACATCTCTCCTGTACCAATATTCTCAAATTCATATTTGTCTACTAACAAATCTACTTGGGTATCTTTACCACTACCAGAGGGCCCATGAAAAAGAATAGTTTTCATTTCTAACTTGATTAAGTTATATGTATATATAATAACAAACTACGAATACTACAAATACCTATCATAATCTCTTACTACAATCATCGATTCTACCTGTCTCCTAATGTCTAATACTACACTTACCATGATTAAGAGTCCTGTTCCTGTAATTACAGTTACTGTCATTAGGTCTAAATATATCAATATATTAGGAAGTATAGATATGAAACCTAAAAATAGTGCACCAACTGATGCCAATCTAAATGCAATCGTTTTTAAATATGATGATGTTGCCTTACCAGGTCTAATACCAGGTATAAATCCACCTTGTTTCTGTAAGTTCTCTGCTAATTCGTCTGTTTTAAATACAACAGTAAGATAGAAGAGTGCAAAACCGACAATTAAAACGAATGTTAATATGTTATTAAAATATGGATTAGCAAGAATGGTCATTGCTTTGTTCGCAATTTCCGTAATTCCATTTCCGAAATCTTTACTTAGAACGAATTTACCTACTAATTGAGGAAACGAAAGTAAGGAAACTGCAAAGATAACTGGCATTACTCCAAATTGTGTAAGCTTAATAGGGATATAGCTATCCATAGCCCCACCCGTCCTTACTCTTCTTGAGTATTGTACCTTTACCTTTCTTTGAGCCTCAGAAACATATACAACTGATACAACCAAAAGTAAGGTAACAAAAATAAAGATAAACTTTTGTAACGAATCCATTAATGTAAAATTACTACGAATAGTACCTGGTATACCAGCTACAATTCCTAAGAATATTAAATATGAAGATCCACCTCCTATACCACTTTCTGAGACTAACTCACTAAACCACATTACAATGACTGAGCCTGCTGTTAATGTTGCCACCATTGCTACTAATTCTAAAACCTCTAATTGACCAACTAAACCAAACCCTCTTAATGTAGAGTAAATTACAAAGGATTGCATAATAGCGAGAGGAACTGTAAGTAATCTAGTATACATACTTATAATTCTTCTACCCTCGGGTCCCTCTTTTCTTAAATCTTCTAATTTAGGGATAACAGTACCAAGTAATTGTAAAATGATAGATGCATTGATATATGGACTAAGACCAATAGCCGCAATAGAAGCTGTTTCTAATACACCCCCAGATACTGTAGAAAGTAAATCACCAAAGTTACTACCTTCAAATAGACTTGTAATAGCGTCTGCGGGAATACCAACAACAGGGATAGCTGCTAAGAACCTATATGCTAATAATATAGCAAAAGAGAATAATATTTTTTTTCTAATCTCATCTGTACCTAAGATTCTCTTAAAGGTTTCTATAAATTTGTTCATTGTAGTAGGGGTTACTTAATAGAGCCTCCTGCTTTTATTACCTTTTCAATTGCACTTTCAGATGCAGGAATACCACTAATAACAATCTTTTTAGTTAACTCACCAAGTCCTAATATCTTTACTACTGTAGTACTTTTAGACACTAGAGCTTTTTCTTTTAATATTTCTAATGTAACACTCTCACCACTTTTAAAATTCTCTTCTAATATGTTTAGATTTATTGCTGTTGCCCTAACTTTATCAGATTTATTGAAGCCCTTGTACTTAGGCATTCTTCTAAAGAAAGGTACATTACCACCCTCAAAGAATACTAATGATTTGTGACCCGCTCTAGACTTCTGTCCTTTAGAACCTCTAGTTGAAGTGTGGCCTCCAACACCAGATCCATATCCTCTTCCAAGTCTTTTAGATTTTGACTCTCTATTATTTCTTTTTGGTATATTGTCTAGATTCATATTTACATTTACTTACTTTATTTCTTTTCTTCTCTCTTCTTAAATTCTCTTCTTCTTGGACTTCTGCTATTTGATCTCTTATCATCATTTTTTTCTGCTCTCTTCTTTGCTCTTATCTTCTCTTCTTTAATTTTTCTCTCTTTATCTGTTTCTTTTTTAGTCTCAACTCTTTCTCTCATATTTCTCATCCTTGCTAATACTCTTCCATTTCTTAAACTTTTTAATGCTTCAAATGTACAGTATGCGGTTGCAATAGCGTCACTTGTTCCTATTAACTTACCATATACATTATCAATACCTGCTAATTCTAATACTGTTCTAACAGATGATCCTGCGATAACACCTGTTCCTGGTCTTGCAGGTCTAAGAATTACCTTAGCCGCTCCCTCCTTAAAGAATACTTCGTGAGGAATAGTGTCTCCCGCTAACTGAATCTTCTTCATTTTCTTTGTTGCAATTCTCTCCCCCTTTTCTACTGCACTCTTTGTATCTAATCCTCTTCCTAATCCTACACCTACTGATCCATTATGATCACCTACTACTACCATTGCACTAAACCTAAGTCTCTTTCCACCTTTAGTTACCTTTGCAACTCTTCTAATAGATACAGTCTTCTTATCGTATGTTCTATCTTTTTGATTTTTATTAAAATCAGACATTTATATATTTACTAAATCTTAATATCGTTTTTTCTTAATTCATCTGCAAAAGCAGCTATTAAACCGTGATATCTATATCCACTTCTATCAAATACTACATTATCAATTTTCTTTTTCTTCATTTCAGTTACAAATACCTTTGCCATTTTCAATATATCTTCTTTTCTCTTTTTTGCCATCTTACTCATTAATACAACAGATTTCTCATCATCTGCTATACCACTATAGAAGAATTGATTACTCTTAAATACAAAGATTCTTGGTCTTACACTAGTTCCAATTAATCTCTTCTTAATGTGTAATTTTCTTTTCTCTCTTTTTGCTTGTTTAGTAATTTTCATATTTATGCTCCTACTCCTGATTTAGAACTCTTTCTTCTTATATATTCACCCTCATATCTAATACCTTTACCCTTATATGGTTCTGGTTTTCTTATTGATCTTATCTTTGCTGCAAATTCTCCTAATTTCTGTTTATCGTATCCCTTTAATATAATCTTTGTTTCTTCTGGTACTTCAATACTTATTCCTTCAGGGCTCTCTCTTTTTACTGGATGATTCCAACCTAAACTCATTACGAGTGTAGTACCTTCCATTCTAGCTCTATATCCTACTCCAACCAATTCTAATCTCTTTTCAAATCCGTGCTTAATACCATAAATAGCGTTAGATATTAACATTCTTATGGTACCATGTACAGATTTAGACTGTTTATCCTCATTATCTCTACTAACTTGTACAACATTGTCCTTAACTTCTACTGTTATATGCTCTGGTAAAGAAATTTTTAATTCTTTTCCATCTCCAGATATAGTGACAATATTCTTTTCTATTGATACTTGTACTCCCTCTTCTATTGTTATTGGATTTTCTCCTATTCTTGACATTTCAATTACCAAACTTTACAGATTAATTCACCACCTAATTTCTTACTCTTAGCAACAGCTCCTGACATTAAACCATGTGATGTAGATATTATTGATATACCTCTACCATTCATTATTGGGATAATGTTTTTACTAGTTACATATATTCTTTGACCTGGTTTACTAACTCTATTTAAATGAGCTATTACTGGTTCACCATCGTCATACATAATTTCTACATTAACTCCACCCTCTACTTCTTCAAAGCCATGGATCATCTCCTCACTTTTAAGAACTTTAAGGATTTCAATATTCATCTTAGTTTTTGGTACTAAGACTAACTCTCTTTTTCTCTGTATTCCATTTTGTAATCTAGCTAATAGATCTGCTGTTAAATCGTTCATTTTTATATATTTAAAATTACCATATAGCTTTCTTAACTCCAGGGATTTCTCCTGTGCTTGCTAATTTTCTAAAACATATCCTACACATTCCATAGTGTCTTATATATCCTCTTGATCTGCCACAAAGACCACACCTGTTGTAGACTCTTGACTTATACTTAGACTTTTTCTTTAATTCTTTTGCTTTGTATTCCTTAGCCTCTGTTGACATCTTTTTTAAATGGAAAACCAAATTTATCTAATAGTGCTTTACCACTTTTATCATCTTTTGCATTAGTAACAATTGTAAACTGTAAACTTCTAACTTTTCTAATATTGTTTGCATCTATCTCAGGAAATACTGTTTGATCTTCTATACCTACTGAATAGTTACCTGATCCATCAAATGCTGATACATCTAAACCTCTAAAATCTTTAGTTCTAGGGAATACAATATTTATTACTTTATCAAAGAACTCCCACATTCTATTTCCTCTTAATATTACTGATACTCCTATATCCATACCTTCTCTTACCTTAAATGCTGATACTGCTTTTCTAGCTTTATTAACAACTGGTTTCTGACCAGCTATTAATGTAACCATTTGAACAATATCTTCTAATGCCTCTGATTCTGCAATAGAAGCTCCAGCACCTACGTTAATTACAATCTTTTTTAGGGTAGGAACTTCCATTATATTCTTATATCCATACTCTTTCATCAATTCTTTTCTTATTCTATTGTTATATTCATCTCTTAGTCTTGCCATATTACTTTGTTACTTTCTTTTTAGTTGTTTTAACTGTCTTCTTTTCAGCTACTTTAGTTGTTTTCTTTTTAGTTACTTTCTTAACCTCTTTCTTCTCTTCTACTTTCTTTTCAATTACTTCAATATATTTACCACACTTTTTACATACTCTTTCTATTTTGTCACTCTCTCTCTTTATCCCTATTCTTGTTGGTTTACCACAGTGATTACATACAACCATTACTTTAGAAGCATCCATAGGTTTTGTAATAGTTAGTATTTCTGATGTCTTCTTTCTTCCATCTCCCTTTACATGTTTCTTAAATAAATTCATATTCTCTACTACTACCTTTCTATTTTTAATATCTAAAGCAACAACAGTACCCTGTTTTCCAGAATCTTTTCCATATAATATTTTTACTGTATCACCCTTTTTAATCTTCATTACTTATTTTCAAAAATTTACAATACTTCTGGGGCTAAAGAAACTATCTTATCAAACCCCTTTTCTTTTAATTCTCTTGCAACAGGTCCAAATATTCTTGTACCCTTTGGTGTTTTCTTGTTATCTATAATTACACCTGCATTATCATCAAATCTAATATATGATCCATCTTTTCTCTTTTGCTCTCTATGTACTCTTACAACTACCGCAGTTAATACTTCGTGTCTTTTTACTCCACTATTTGGTAGTGCTTTCTGTATAGCAACTTTAACAATATCTCCTATTCTTCCATATTTAATTTTAGAGTAGCCAGGAATACCGATAACCTTTCCAATCTTTGCTCCACTATTATCTGCAATTGTTAATTCGGTTCCTATTTGTATCATTATTCTTTATTATCAACTATTATCCACTTTACATTCTTTGAGTATGGCTTTGATTCTCTTATTGTTACCTTATCTCCAATGTTTAACTCTTTTTCCGTATGTGCAAAAAATATTTTCTTTTTATCAACTATCTTTTTATACACAGGATGTGCCTGTGTAGAATTGACTCTAACTCTAACAGTATTTACCATACTGTTACTTACCACTGTACCTTTCAATTCTCTTTTTTTCCCTTTGTTAATTTCCATTTAATATTTTCTATATTTTATCTATACAAAACGGGTAGTATTCTACCAATAATATCGAATACTCTCAAGCTAAATTTCTCTTTTAGATATAAATTTAGTCTTAACTGAAAGTTTGTGAGATGCTAATCTCATAGCTTCCATAGCAGCTTCTCTTGGCACTCCACTTACTTCGAAGAGTACTGTACCAGGATTTACTACTGCAACATATCCCTCTACCTCACCTTTTCCTGCAATCATTTTGCTATTTGTTCCCTTCTGAGTATATGGTTTATGTGGGAATATCTTGATCCACACTTTACCTTTTCTCTTTATAGAAGAGGTTATAGCTTTTCTTGCAGACTCTATTTCTCTAGACTTTATCCATCCACATTCCATAGATTTCAAGCCGTATTCTCCAAAGGTAATGGTGTTATTTGCAGAAGCAATTCCTCCCATTTTCCCTCTGAACTCTTTTCTATGTTTTCTTATCTTTGGCTGTAACATATTTACTATTATCTATATATTATTCTTCGTCATCTATACTGTTTTTATCTCCTTTGTATATCCATACCTTTACACCCATAAGTCCTGCATCCATTGTTTGTGCTGTTTCCTCTGCATAGTCTATATCTGCTCTTAATGTTTGAGCTGGTACAGATCCTGCATTTGCTTTTACTGTTCTTGCCTGACTTGCATTATTTATTCTTCCTGATACCCATATTCTTACTCCCTTTGCACCTGCCATCATAGCTTTTTCTTTTGCACTTGCAACTAAAAGCTTGGATGGTTGCCTTCTTTGTATCCCATCTACTATTGATCTTGCTATTATTCTTGCAGATATATCTGCTTTTTTAACTTCTCTAATCTTTATTTCAACATCCTTCTTACACATTCTTGATAACTGCTTCTGTAGTTCATCTATACCTTCTCCACCTCTTCCAATTGCTACTCCTGGTCTAGCTACATGTACTTCAATTTCTATTTTATTTAATGCTCTATTTATTAATACCTTGTCAAGACCAGAATCATTTAGACGCTTAATAACAATCTTTCTTATCTTTAAATCCTCTAAGAGGACTTTAGGAAAATCTATCTTAGTTGCATACCAGACAGAGTTCCATGTCTTGTTCAAACCCATTCTAATTGCATTTGCATTTACCTTTCTTCCCATTATTCTTTGACTGTTAATTCTAAATTAATATGTGATCTTCTTTTCTTTATCTTTGATACTCTACCTCTTGATGCAAACCTTACTCTTTTTAAAGTAGGAGCTTGACCAACAGATAGGTGTGTAATTTTTAATTGTTCTTTCTCTGCACTAAATAGCTCTCTTGCATTTGCTATACCACTTAATACTGCTTTTCTTAAAATATCTGTACCCTTCCTATTAGTAAACTGTAATATATTCAATGCTTCGTTTACATCCTTACCTCTTATTAAATCAGCAACTAACCTCAATTTTTGTGGTGTGTGTGCTATGTTCTTTACTTGTACTTTTGTCTTTCTATCTTCCATCAATATTTATATATATATTATTCTTCAAATCTACCACTACTTCCATATACCTTAGCTAATTTACCTTTCTTTGCATGTCCTTTAAACTTTCTTGTCTGAGAAAATTCTCCTAATCTGTGACCAATCATTGATTCCTCTATTAATACTTCTTCATGTTTCTTACCATTATGTATACCGAATGTTAATCCAACCATTTCAGGTGTAATAGTGGAGGCTCTAGCCCATGTTTTAATTGGCTTTCTGCTACCAGTTTCCAAGGCTACTTTAACCTTTTTCTGTAATTTTTCATCTATATATGGTCCTTTTTTAAGCGATCTAGACATATCTAATATTTCCTAAATTATTTCTTAGCAAAAGGTCTCGTACGAGTCCTTCTTGTTTTAATTATCAATCTCTCTGTTCTCTTATTTCTTCTTGTTCTTGTACCAATTCTATGACCCCAAATATCTTTAGCTGTACCAATGACACCTTTACCCTCACCACCACCATGTGGATGCTCTACAGCATGCATAGCCATACCTCTTACAACTGGTCTCCATCCTAGGTTTCTTTTTCTCCCTGCTTTTCCTAATTTTACATTCAATCTCTCTTCATTCCCTACCTGACCTATTGTTGCCATTGCTTCTGCTGGTACTAACCTTATCTCACCAGATGAAAGCTTAATTTGAACATACTTTCCAGTTGGATCGATACCTTGTACTACTATTTCTTGCCCTGCAGATCTTCCAAATGTTGCACCTTTTCCTACTCTATTTTCTATACAGTGTACTATTGTTCCTGATGGAATATTCTTTACCATCATTGCATTCCCTACCAATACATCTACTTTTTCTCCTGAAACAACAGAATCTCCCACTCCTATACCTTTTGGAGCAATTATGTATCTTCTATCTCCGTCTGCATATTGCAAAAGGGCTAAATGTGCACTTCTATTTGGATCATAGTAAAGTCCTAAAACTTTTGCTTTGACACCAAACTTATCTCTCTTAAAATCAACTATTCTAATTCTTCTCTTTGCACCACCACCTCTATGTCTAACAGTAATTCTTCCCTGACTATTTCTTCCAGATTTCTGTCTCTTAGCAATTGTTAAATTCTTAGGTCCTCCATCTTTCTCTAACATGGACCTATCTTCAAGTCTTGTTCCCCTTAATGTCGAAGTTGTAGCTTTAAATGTTCTTACTGCCATGTTATGTATTTAAAAATTCACCTATTTTATCTCCCTTCTTAAGGGTAACTACTGCTTTCTTTTTATCTGTTTTTCTAAATGTTCTATTTGTCTTCCAATCTCTTGTACTTTTACCAGGTTTAACCAATATGTTTACATTTGTAACCTTAACCTTATATTTCTCTTCAACTGCCTTCTTAATTTCTATTCTGTTAACATCAGTATCAACAAAGAAAATATACTTGTTATTTGTATTTACAAGGTTATAACTTTTCTCTGATACTACTGGTTTTAACTCTATCTTCTTAATTTCCATTTGTTAATCTCTCTTCCAAAATTTTAATAGATTCGTTATCTACAAGAATATTTCTAGAATCTACAACATGTTTAACATTTACTCCCATAGGGGTAAGTACTTTTACTAGATCCATATTTCTCAATGCCATTTTTGTTTTCTCATCTGTAGATATTATCAATGTTTTTTTAGACAATTCTTTCTTTAATCCATCTCTTATCCCCTTAAGCTCTACCTTATCAGTTACATTTACAAACTTAACTTCGTTATCTCTATTCATCTTAGAAAGCATTACACACAAAGCTTTCTTAACCATTTTCTTATTTATACTTCTCTTCCAATTTCTATTGTTAGGACCAAATGTGACACCTCCACCTACCCACAATGGTGACCTTATTGACCCTGATCTTGCTCTTCCTGTACCTTTCTGTTTCCATGGTTTTTTACCACCTCCTGATACCTCTCCTCTTCCCTTTACTGCAGAAGTCCCTTTTCTTTCATTACTGAAGAATACATTTAGAACCTGTGCTACTAAATCTCCATTGTATGGCACTTCCCATACTAGTGGATTTAATTTCGTTTTAGTTTCAGTTGTTTTCTTAACTTCTTTTACCATTACTTCTCTTCACTAAATATTGTTACTAGATCTCCATTAGATCCTGGAATTGGTCCACTTATCAAAAGATATGTTCCCTTTATTCCAACTACTCTTTTGTTCTTAATCGTTACTCTATCTGAACCCATCCTTCCACCCATTCTCTTACCTTTAAACACTCTACCCGGATCTGTACCAGCGCCGATTGAACCTGGTGCTCTTAATCTATCTGACTGACCGTGTGTTCTAGATCCACCAGCAAACTTATGCCTTTTAACTACACCTGCAAACCCCTTACCTTTAGATATCCCCATTAAACTTACTCTATCACCTTCATTAAAGATTTCTGGTACTACATCACTTCCAACATTTAGACCTTCTGGTAACACACCTGTAAACACTTCTTTATACATTGGTACGTATCCTAACTCTTTATATTGTCCTAAAGCTGGTTTCTTTGCATTCTTCTTATTACCCAAACCCAATTCAATCTTTTCTCCTTTTACATTAGCAATCTTGCACCCAGAGACATCTACCACTGTTACTGGCATTACCTTATCTCCTTCAAAAACTCTTGTCATTCCTTTTTTTATTCCTAAGATTGCTTTCATATTTTTATTATTGAATCTCAATTCCTACACCTGCAGGCATTTGAAGATGCTGTAAAGCATCTATTGTCTTTGGAGTTGGATCGATTATATCTATAACCCTTTTATGGGTCCCTATCTCAAAATGTTCAATTGAACTCTTATAGATGAATGGAGACCTGTTTACTGCCATCTTCCTTTTTTTAGTTGGAAGAGGAATAGGCCCAGCAACCTTTGCACCAGTGCTAATTGCACTCTCTATAATGCTTTTTGCTGATCTATCTAATACAACAGCATCATAACCTTTTAACTTGACCCTAATTTTTGCAGTTACATCACTCATTCTATCTTAAAGAGCTAAATTAAACTTAAGATACAAGGAGGTGGAATTACCCACCTCCTTTGTTTTCTTACTTAGTAATTTCAGTTACTATTCCCTTACCTACTGTTTGACCACCCTCTCTTATTGCAAATCCTTGTCCTTTTTCAATTACTACTGGTGCTACTAGCTTTACACTAAACTCTGTGTTATCACCAGGTGCAACCATTTCAATACCTTCATTTAAAGTTACCTCACCTGTAACATCTGCTGTTCTTACATAGAACTGAGGCTTATATCCTGTTACAAATGGAGTATGTCTTCCACCCTCTTCCTTACTTAATATATATACTTCTGCTTTAAATTCTGTATGAGTTTCTACAGAGTTTGGAGCTGAAAGTGTTTGACCTCTCTCAACATCTGTTCTCTTAAGACCTCTTAACAAAATTCCTACATTATCTCCTGCTTGAGCCTCTTTCATTGATTTGTTGAACATTTCAATTCCAGTAGCTGCAGTCTTTTGAGGTTTTCTACCCATACCTAGTACATCAACATCACCTGCTAACTTTATTATTCCTCTTTCAATTCTTCCTGTTACAACTGTTCCTCTTCCCTCAATTGAGAATACGTCTTCGATAGGCATCAAGAATGGTTTCTCAATATCTCTCTCTGGAATTTCCATATATTCATCAACTGCTTTTATCAATTCTCTTGCTGATGCTAGTCCTTCCTCTTCACCTTTTTGTGCACTTAGTGCATTTCCAACAATTATTGGAGCATTTGCATCAAATCCATACTTTCCTAAAAGATCTGATACATCAGCTTTTATTAATTCTAAAATCTCTTCATCTGCATCTCCAAATTTGTTTATATATACAACCATCTTTGGAACACCAACTTGCTTTGCAAGAAGGATATGCTCTTTTGTTTGAGGCATAGCACCATCATCAGAAGATACTACTAATATTGCACCATCCATTTGAGCTGCACCAGTGATCATATTCTTAATGTAATCTTTATGACCTGGACAGTCTACTAATGCATAATGTCTCGTATCTGTTTCAAATTCTACGTGTGCTACTGCAACCGTAATAGACTTTGCTCTTGATTCTGGATCTTTATCCAATTTATCAATCATTTTATCTTTCTCTGTTGAGAAAGCATTTAGAATACCACGAACCAATGTAGTCTTACCGTGATCGATGTGACCTAAGGTTCCGATATTCATGTGAGGCTTTGACCTTGTAAACTCTGCCATGAATATATATTAATTAATTTATATAAATATATTGTTTAACACCACTAAATTGACTTCTTACAAAAATAAGCGAGTCTGCGTTGAATATTATCAAAAACATATGAGATATGCAAGTGTTTAATTAACAATTTTACACTTACAGTTATGATTTTGCTCCGGCAATTACCTCTGCAACATTTCTTGGAACCTCTGCATAGTGAGAAGGCTCTATACTTGCACTCCCTCTTCCACTAGTTAGAGATCTCAGTTCACTTGTATATCCAAATAGCTCAGAGAGTGGTACCAACGCATTAATTACTGTAATACCGTTACCGATATCCTCCGTACCTTGAATTTGACCTCTCTTACTACTTAAAGATCCTGTTACATCACCCATATATTGCTGTGGTACTTCAACTGCTATATCCATAATTGGTTCTAAAAGTATTGGGGTTGCTCTCTTACAACCATCTTTAAATGCCATAGATGCTGCAACTTTGAAAGCTAGCTCCGATGAGTCAACTTCATGGTATGATCCATCAAATAGTGTGACTTTAACATCAACCACTGGATATCCAGCTACTACACCTGCTTTCATAGACTCTTCAATACCTTTTTGAATTGGAGCAATGAACTCTCTAGGAATAGCACCACCTTTAATAGCATCAACAAATTCAAACCCTTTACCCTTCTCATTTGGTTCTATCTTTAACCAACAGTGACCATACTGACCCTTACCACCAGATTGTTTAATATATCTTCCTTCTGATTGTTCACATACACCCTTAACTGTTTCTCTATATGCTACCTGTGGTTTACCTACATTAGCTATTACATTAAACTCTCTTTTCATCCTATCTACCATGATTTCAAGATGTAACTCACCCATTCCAGATATGATAGTTTGACCTGTCTCATGATTAGTTTCTACTTTAAATGTAGGATCTTCTTTTGTTAACCTTACTAATGCTTCGGACATCTTTTCTTCATCAGACTTAGTTGCCGGCTCTATAGCTTGGGAGATAACTGGTTCTGCAAATGTAATTTGCTCTAATATTATCTGCTTACTCTCATCAGAAAGAGTGTCTCCTGTTACAGAAGATTTTAATCCAACTATTGCACCAATATCCCCTGCCCTTAGTATATCAACCTCTTCTCTATCATCTGCGTGCATAAGGACTAATCTACTAACTCTCTCCCTTACCCCTTTAGTTGTATTGTATACATATGTTCCAGATTTAAGAATACCTGAATACACTCTGATGTATGAAAGATTTCCAATATGAGGATCATTTACAATCTTGAATACTAATCCAGAGAAAGGCTCTGCTTCATCAGGCTTCCTTTCAATCTCTGCACCAGTTTTAGGATCATCTCCCTGTACAGGTGGTACATCTAATGGAGATGGCAAACAAAGAGTAATGTAATCTAAGAGTACTTTAGACATTGCTGTTCTAGAATCTCCACCCAATACTGGGAACAGTTTAATTTCCAATGTACCTTTTCTTAATGCTTTCTTCAATTCGTCAACAGAAATTTCTTTTCCTTCAAAATACTTAGTCATTAAATCATCATCCATTTCTACCAATGCTTCTATTAAAGCTGACCTATGCTCTTCAACCAATTTTTTTGATTCTTCTGGTATTGGAATTTCTTTTAGATCTGGATCTGTTGGAGATGAATATGAATATGCTTTGTTTTGTATCAAATCTACATACCCATACAACAAACTCTCTCTACCAAGTGGTAATGTAACTGCTACTGCCTTATTACTTAATCTCTGTTTAATAGTTTCGAAACTCTTATCAAAATCCCCACCTATTAGATTTATCTTGTTCATAAAACAAATCCTTGGAACTTTATACTTATTAGCTTGTCTCCATACTGTTTCAGATTGAGGTTCTACTCCTTTCCTTCCATCAAAGATTACTACTGCTCCATCAAGTACCCTTAAAGATCTTTCTACCTCTGCTGTAAAATCTACATGGCCTGGAGTATCAATAATGTTGATTCTATATCTCTTACCATCATAATCCCAGAAGCATGTTACTGCTGCTGATTGAATAGTGATTCCTCTTTCTCTTTCCTGTTCCATAAAATCTGTGGTAGCTGCTCCTTCATGAACTTCACCCATCTTATGGATTTGTCCAGTAAAGTACAGTAATCTCTCTGTTGTTGTTGTCTTACCCGCATCAATGTGAGCAATGATTCCAATATTTCTTATCTGCTCCAAAGGCATTTTAATATCATAGGTTTGCATAATTAAAAACCATAAAGTTAATAACCTAATAGGGAATTAGGATCATATACGCAATGTGGATTATAACAAACTACTCAACAGTAGCCAATAGCTTCTGTGCTTCATCTGTAACTTCTCTATCTAAATCATACTCAATCGACTTGTTTGCATATGTTCTAGCATCTTTTAAATTCCCTTCCTCAAAGCTTAGCTGTGCAAAAAGAAGGTTATACCTAGGATCATACTTATCTAAATCCCAGAAGATATCTAATGTACGTTTAGCTTCGTCAAATTCAGAATTCTCTATTAAATACTTTCCTTTCGAATATAGGTAATCCCCTTTATACCTATCCTCTATTGTATTCATATCAACTTTGTTCATATGATATTCGAATGACTCGTTCTCTTTTGTAAGTGCATATAGATTCATGTAATAGATTTCTACCCATGTTGAGTCAAATATTCTTTCAGCTTTTCTCATTGTTTCAGCACCTTTACTAAGTAGGTTGTTTTCAAACATTAAATCTAAATACTCTTGATACAATCGTGCATCTGCCTTATCTCCTGCAAATGAAATAGCACTTTCATAGTATGTAAAAGCCTTATTAACATCATCAAGCATATAGGAGTCTCTCGCCAGAACCCAATATATATACTGATTTAAATCACTAACAGATGTTGCATTTGATAGAACATCTATACTTTTTTGATATTCTTCTAATTCATAGTACGCTTTTCCAAGCATATATATACCATCTATATATTCAATCATCTCTGTTTTTTTAGGCTCTAACAAAGTAACAACCAAAGATGGATAGCCACCGAACATATATCCTTCAGATAATTTTGCAGAATTAAATAACTCATCATCATCTAAACTATCAAGAGTCTCTTTCCAACTTGCATACATCCCTTTCCATTCCTCATCTGGTTGTACATCTTTTATTAAATCTTTTGCTTTCTCTATATCACTTAAAGATTGTATATATGAAAGTAGCAATTTCACTTCTATTCCAATACTTCCCTCATACCCATTATCTAAAATCTTTTTTGAATCTTCTATCCTATTTTGTTGTAAGTATACTTTAGCTATTCCAAGAGATATCTCATCATTAGATTGTAAAAATCCTTTTGCTAATTCATAGTTATAAAGGGCTTTACTGTAATTTTTCAAATCATAATGGGCATTACCAACAAGAAGATATAGATTTGCCTTATCACTATCAGAAACTTTTTGTGCAGATTCTTCAATTACTATAGTTGCATCCTCTAACCTGTTTTTTAAGACTAGGATTTCAATCATCCTGTTAAATGAATCTACTCTCTCAGGTATTAACTCTGAGGCAGAATTTAATTTTTCCATAGCTGAGGAGTACTCTTTACCTTCAATTAGCAAATCTGCTTCATTTACTAATTTATTATACTTTCCAACTGTTTCTTCAGAAGGAGTACATCCTGAGAGTAAAAAGCTACTTAGGAAAAGGATAGATGTGAGTAAGATAATTCTAGTTATATTTTTCATACGACCATTTTACACATGTTTTATCAATCATGCTATACTCTCTTTGAATCTCTTTACACTAAGAGATAAAATATGACTATTACATATGAAAAAAGAAAAATTGCCCGAAACAGATAATATTAATTCACCAAAAATATATTCATTTCCAATACTATTCCTTGGTATTCTTGTCTACTTTTTGTTAATTGGATCAAAGAATTATGTTTTTGCAAACAAACAAAAGGAGATAAGCCCGGTAAGCATTGGGGAAATCTTCTATGGGGTAGACAAAGAAAGAGAAAGGGATTCTGGTAACCCTAAGATTGTATCCATTAAGAAGAATGACAACACATACAAAATACTTACTACAGAAACTGATATACACAAGGTTTTAAAGGAAAATAACATACAACTTGAAAAAAAAGATGTGCTCTCAATGAGTACTGAGTATGTAAAGGATGGAAGTATAGTAAGGATTGTTAGCACAGATAGAATCATTGTTCAAAAGATTTTTGATATTCCATATGCGAAAGAAATAGTTAAATCAGAAAGCTACCTAGAAGGGGATAAGAGAGTAATACAGGAAGGTGTATTGGGTGTTCGTGTACAAAGAGTATTAAATTACTATGAAGATGGTGTGTTGATAAGTAGCGAAATAATAGATGAACGGGTAGAACGCGAACCAATAAAACAGATTGTAGAGGTAGGGGTATCATGGTATTCATTAGACGAAATTGAAAAAAGGGGATATGACTGTGGATATTGGTATTCAGTAGTAGATTCAGGTTCATTCTCTGATGAAGAGAAAAGGTGGCTCAAATTTATTATGTATTGTGAATCAGGTTGTAATGCAGAATCTAATAAAAGTAATTATAAGGGATTGTTCCAATGGAGCCCATACTGGTGGAGGAAGCAATTCCCTGAGAACATCTTTGATGGACACGCACAAATTAAACATACAATAGAGAAATATAGGGCTGGAGAATCAACAAGAGCAAACCAATGGCCAGCATGCCATGCTTCATATAACAGAACTTACTAAAGTTGCCAACTGTAATAATCACATATATCTTGAGGTATCTCTCCTAGAAATCTTGATGGTATTTGTGTACTGTACCCTTCCCTAGTTTGTCTTTGTTCTGCGAATGTTAAATACAATTTCTCCTTTGCTCTAGTAATTCCTACATAACATAACCTTCTTTCCTCCTCTAAACCATTCTCATCTGTAAATGATCTTGAATGTGGAAGTATCCCTTCTTCCATTCCAACAATAAATACATATTCAAATTCTAAACCTTTTGAAGAGTGTAAAGTCATAAGGTTTACATAGTTCCCACTTCCATCCTGATTTTTGTTTTGTTCCTGTTCAATAAGATTAATTTCTTGAAGGAACATATCTAAAGATTTCTCCTTAAACTTCTGTGCATAACTAGAAGCCACATTTTTCAATTCTTCAATATTTTCTTTTTTGTACTCTGCTTCTTCCGATCCATCATCTAACCATTTAACATATCTCGTTT